>JBOGXG010000396.1:0-20174 GCA_050694195.1 Actinomycetota bacterium
GGCGCGTCCTTATCAAACGGTCGATCGCCCCCAGCGACAGGGGACCGACGCGAAGCTCGGTCGAGTGACCCTCGGACAGGGGCTCGATCACCGAAGTGTGAGAGCCGACGCGCACGGACGCAAGCACGCCGATGGGCGCATCCCTGATCCGCCGGAACACGAACTGGAGCACGCGCGCCGAGGACGGATCGAGCCACTGCACATCGTCCACCGCGACCACAACCGGTCCGGCCTCCGCCAAGGTCTCGAGTATCCCAAGAACGGCTCTTGCGACCGCGCGCTGGTCGATGCTTCGCCCCTGTGGCTCCCGCCGCAAGAGGGCGACCTCCAAGGCTCGGCGCTGCGGGCCGGGCAGGACCTCGAGGACGTCTTCCGGGACCTCCTCGAGAAGGTCGATCAGCGCCGCGAAGCCCAACTCAGTCTCCGCCTGCGCAGGCCGGCAGCGACACACCCGGTAGGCGCGCCGCTCGGCTGCGGCGACGCCGGCGCGCCACAGCGTCGTTTTGCCCATGCCCGCCTCTCCCACCATCACGAGGCTGCGGTGTCCGGCCGACAGCTCGTCGAGAAAACCGACGATGGTATCGACCTCGCGCGTCCGACCGAGGACCTCCTCAGCGGTTGACGCCGAGGAAGCCTCCCCTCTCTGCGGAGCCATGAGGTAAGCCTCGCGGGTCGCGAAGCATCACGCCAGATGCGCTGGGGCGCAGCCGGAAATTCTGTGAGGAGCACGAGCAGGCAAAGGGGGGCGGCGCATCGGTCGTCTTGGACGCGGAAATCGGTGATGGGCCGAGGTTCCAACTGCAAAGCGATCACATGGGCGATGTGTCCCCTCGAGCGCACCCTCTACCGGGTCGGTCCCGACGACAAACTGCCGTGGCACCCCAGAATGTGTCATGGCGCCCGCGTTCTGTTGCCCGTCTGTTGCCCGCGCCGGTGAAAGACGACGGAAAACGTCGAGGACCCCGAACCGCCCGAAGGGCCTCACGACCTGGAAAAACGAAGGCCCTGATCAACCTCGCGAAACGACGAAAACTCACCGGCCCGACCTTTCAAGGCGGTAGCACGGGATCGAAGAACCGTCTGCAGGTCTCCGATCGTCATCGATCGTCTGGACCTCGGCGGGCCGTCGCCACCAGTAGGTCCGTCTCCATAAGCAATCCGTCACCGTCGACGAAGGGCAGGCATCGCTCCACGACGTCTCGCTCTAAGAGCACCCGGGTCTCCGGATCCATCTTTGCAGCGACGGCCGCCAACGGCGTGCCGTGCACGTACTGCCAGAAGAAATCCGCCGGCGGAGACATCCGGAACTCCAGCGACCTGGACTCCGCGTGCACGTCCTTGAAGCCTGCGGCCTCGAGCATGGCCTGCACCTTCTCCGGGTCGTGGACCGAGAACACGACCTGCACGAACTTCGAAGCCTCCGGCCCCGCATACCGGGTTAGTACCTCGTCGATCACCTGGAACAGCGGCGGGGTTGGCCCCGGCGTGCCGAGCACCACGCGCCCTCCCGGTTTGAGGACCCGGCGCGCCTCCTTCAGGGCTCCGATCTTGTCCTCGAAGAACTGGAACCCGAGCGAACAGATAACGACATCGAAGGATCCGTCGGGCAGCGGAAGGTCGTCGGCGCTGGCGTGGGTCCAGTCGATCGAGGTCCCGGGAGGACTTACTTCTCGAGCAACCTGCAGCATCCCGGGATTGACATCGACCCCCGATACGCTGCCGGTCGGCCCAACGATCTCGGCGGCCAGCCGAGCGGCCACCCCGGTGCCGCACGCAACATCGAGCACCTCTTGGCCCTTACGGAGCGCGGCCGCTCCCAGCAGCGGACGAGCCGAGGGCAGTCCGATGTCGGGCACGAAGTACCGCTCGTAGTTCACCGGCGGAGGGTTCCCCGCGTACTTCTCGTAGGCAGTGGTCGTTTGCATCCCCATGACGCCTCCTTTCCTCCCAACCAACGGTATGGAGTAGGCAGGAGGTCGTCTTCGGGGAAAGCATCCATCTTGGGTGGTTACGCGATGAGGGAAATCCCTCATCGCGGGGCTAAACGAGGCCGTGGTCGTACGCGTAAGCGGTCGCCGCCGCTCGATTCGGCACCCCGAGCTTGGTGAGGATATTGCTGACGTGGCGCTCGACCGTTTTCTCGCTGATCACCAGATCCTCAGAGATCTGCCGGTTCGTCCGGCCCGCCACCACGCGGCGCAGCACCTCGAGTTCTCGGGATGAGATCGGATCCTCGACGGAGTCACGGCGCGGCGAGCCGAATATCTTGTCCAGGCCGGCCAGAGCGGTGAGGGCCCCCAACTCCTGAAGGGTCAGGCGCGCCGCATCGCGCTCCAGCTCGCCCATATCGCGATCCCCTACGGCCCGGCACCCGAGCGCGATCAGGACGCGGGTTTGGGCGGCCTCGTAAGGAGCCTCCATGACCTGCCATTCCACTAAGGCGTCGCGCAATAAATCGAGAGCGGACGTCGCTTCGCCCTCCGCCAGAAGCACCGCCCCCCGAGCGTGCAGCGCCGCAGCCTTGAGCATCGCCGCGCCGGTGTCGGCGGCGAGCTCGGCCAGCTCGGCCGCAGCGGAGCTTGCCTCCGGCACACGATCCGCCGCGAGCATCACCTCGACGTAGGCAGGCAGCAATCGCGCCCGGGCGAGCCGATCGCCGGCGTCGTGAAGCGCGCGGTCGATGCTTGCGGCTGCATGCTCCACTCTGTCCTGCGCGAGACGCAAGAGCGCGAGTCCGGGCTGCGGCGACCTCCCGCTTCCGTGGGCGCGGCGATAAGCCTCCTCCGCGGCGGCCAGGTCTCCCCGCAAGCGATGCAACTCCCCAAGCTGGTAATGGGCCATGCCGACGGCGGGGTGCGGGGGGTCTTCGAGTCGTCGGCAAGCCGACTGCGCCTCGGTTAGCGCCTCCCGCCAGGCGCCGTGTAGTTGCATCACCTGCGATCGGTGCACAAGGCATTGACCCCGGTAGGGAACGAGCCCGGGTTGTCCCTCGCACCAGCGGTTTAGGGCCACCGTCCACTCCTGAGCGCGAGCCATGTCGAAGGCTTTCTGACATTCATCGATGACCGCGCAATAGACGATCCCCGACACGACGGCAGATACCTCGCCGGCCGTGACGGACACCATCGCCTCGTCGAAACAGGCCGCCCCCTTGGTCATGTCTCCCAACCGTAGGAAGGCTCGGCCCAACCCGAGGGTGCCGAGAGCGGCCAGGTCTACGTCGCCGAATCGGTGGGCGATGGCGGAGACCTCCTCGAAGCGCTCCGCCGCGGTCGACGGCTCGCCCCCCTCCAAGGCCATCAAGCCTTGGGAGCCGAGCAGGTATCCGCTCTCGACGCAGTCGAGGCGACGCTCTTCCACCAAACGTCTCGCCCGCGCCATCCAGGCCCCGCCCTGAGCCATCTCGCCCCGGTGAAAGAGGCCGAGGCCGAGCCAGAACGCACAGCGCACGGCCTGCTGGATCTGGTCGCGCTCGAGCCGGATCTGGTGCGCGCGGGTCCACGCCCGGGTGCTCTCAGCGTCGTGTCCGGTCAGATACGCCGCGGTGGCGAGGAGTTCGAGGTTTTCCGGATCACCAGACACATCGTCTACGGCGGACAGGAGATCGTAAGCCTCGCCCCACGCGCTCCTGTGGAAGGCGCGACGCCCTTGCTCGATCGTGTCGGCGCTGGTCATCGACCTGCGACCACCTCCCATGCCCGCCCGCTCCTCGACCTTAGACCGAACCGCCGACTTGCTCATCAGAAGCTCTCACAAGCTCCCGTAGAACTCGTGAGCCCGGCGAGCCACACTCCTCGTCCTCACCGCTGGCTTGGCATCGTCCCGCCCGTCGTAGCTGAAGACGTAGTCCCCGATACAGCGGTCCACCGCCGATTCATTTGAGCTGTGGACGCGATCCTCTCGATTAGATGAGTCCGTATGCATGGGCTTCGCGACATCGGCCACGAAATGGCTCATGATCCCTAACGCGCGGCTCGCAGCGCGCTACCGGCCGGCCTCGAGGCGTCGCTTCGTGCGGCGGAACCAAACAGCAGCCGCTTCGTCCGCGCCACCCACTCGTCGCCCCAGCGGTCGTATACGCGCCACCTTTCCTACAGATCTAGATGCGACTACGCTCGCACAGGCATCCCTCCGCCCCTCCCAGATTTTGGTTCGAACCCCCTTGCGGGAGCCGCGCCCAGCCGTAACGCTGCTCGCTTAGGTAGAAGTCGAGTAGGAGGTATTAGATGCGCAGCTACAAGAAGCTGATCCTCACGGCCGGAGCTTCGTTGGCCCTCCTGTTACTAGCTCAGCCGGCCTTCGCCGCGAACCCGCACTTCATCGGGACCCCCACGGCCACTCAGTCGGGGAGCACGCTCACCGTAAAGTTCAAGGCTGCGGGCTTGGGGAACGTCCCGACGGCCGATTTCACCGTGACGGGGGAAGCCGTTGTCTTCTCCCGCTGCTACACCAAGAGCAATAACAAACCTCAGGCGGCCAACAAGCAAGAGACCGCGGCCCTAAGCACCTCGGGGTCCTTTCCGGTGCGGAACGGTCAGACGACCGGCACCCTGACCCTCACCGCCCCGGCTCCCACGCTTGTCTGCCCCCGGGGTCAGAGGGTGGTCACGGAGTCGGTTTCCTTCCAGAACGTGATGCTCTCCGGTATGGGACTTACGCACAGTTTCTAAGGTTCGTGGGGGGCGGCTCTTGGCGGTCGCCCCCCATGTCTCGCTCGACCGCCCCGAGGATCGACTTCCTCTTAACCATGGTCAACGCGGGGCACGGGTTCGGATCCGTTTGGGGCCACTAGAAACTAACGAACGCACTCCACCGGACACGACAAACCTTACGTTCCGGATATAGCGGACCTGCTCTTCCCTCGCGGGGGGGCTCGCCATACTCTGGTCGAAATGGCCACTGTTGAGGAGCATGCATCACGCGCCATACTCACTCCCGATCAGCGGCTGCGCATCTTCGTTAGCTCAACGCTCAACGAACTGGCCGAGGAGCGGAAGAAAGCCGCGGACGCGATCAACAACCTGCGCCTCCATCCCGTCATGTTCGAGTTGGGTGCTCGGCCCCACCCTCCGAGCGAGGTCTACCGCAGCTACCTAGAACAGAGTCAAGTGTTCGTGGGGATCTACTGGCAGAGCTACGGCTGGATCGCACCCGGCATGCATATCTCGGGACTCGAGGACGAGTATCTCCTGTCGGCAGGGAAACCGAGACTGATCTATGTGAAGGAGCCGGCGCCGGAACGCGAGCCTGCACTGGAGAGGATGCTCGCCGCGATCCGGACGGACGGAGGCATGAGTTACAAGACCTTCTCCGACGCCGAAGAACTGGGCCGGCTACTCGCCAACGACCTGGCGATAATGCTGACCGAACGGTTCACCAGCATCCTGGACGGTGCCGGCGACGGAAGTGTGACCACGTTCGCGACTCCACAGGTCCCGATCACGCAAACGTCCTTCGTAGGCAGGGAACAGGACGTGAGCGCGGTTTTGAACCTCCTACGCGACCCGCAGGTCTGGTTGGTAACCCTGTGGGGCAGTGGGGGGATCGGCAAGACGCGCCTCGCGCTCGAGATCGGCCGGCGCGCCCGCGAGGACTTCCCGGATGGGGTGGCGGTTGTATGGCTCGATTCGATCGACGACCCCCATCTCGTTACGCAAGCGATCGCGGCAACGCTCGACGTGCGGGATCCACCAGGGGGCTCGCTCCTCGGCGCGATCGCTGATCGCCTCGCCGACAAGAAGATGCTCCTGGTACTGGACAACTTCGAGCATGTGATCTCGGCGGCCCCCTTGGTTGCGGATCTCCTCGCGTTGCCCGGTGAGACGAAGTGTCTGGTGACTTCGCGGGCTCTCCTTCGGATCCGCGGCGAACATGCCTTCGAGGTACGCCCTCTTGTGGTCCCCGGCGCCGAAACGCCGGATCCAGAGTCGTTGGCGGAGGTGGGATCGGTCGCGCTGTTCGTCGACAGGGCGAAGTCGGTGGCGCCATCCTTCTCTCTCTCCGTCGAGAACGCGGCCGCCGTCGCCGAGATAAGTCGCCGACTCGAAGGAGTGCCGCTGGCGCTGGAGCTCGCCGCGGCCCGGGTACGGATGCTGTCACCGCAAGCGATGGTCGAGCGCCTGACCCCTCGGCTCGATCTACTCCGACGGGGGCCCCGCGATATGCCGGAGCGTCAGCGAACGCTCCGGGACACCCTGCGATGGAGCTTCGAGCTCCTGACCGAGGAAGAGCAGCTCGCACTCGAACGAATGTCGATCTTCGCGGGTGGTGCTTCTCTCGAGGCGGCGGCCAAGGTGCTCGGGTTCGAGTCGGTCGACGACGCGATAGAGGTCCTTGCTTCGTTGGTCGACAACAGTCTCCTCCACAGGGTAGAACCGGGCGGCTCGGAGCCCGCGTTCCGAACGCTGGAGATGATCGGCGAATACGGGCGGGAGCGACTGAGCGCGCACGGACGGTTCGAGGAGACGAAGGACCGGCACGCGGCCTATTTCCTTGAACTCGCAACGAAGGGTGCTAACGAACTCTTCTCGCCCGCAGGACCGAGGTGGTACGACGTTCTCGAGCGCGAGCACGAGAACATGCAGGCGGCACTGGCCTGGTTCATCGAGAGCGGCAGGATCGACGACGGGTTCCGGCTCGCGATCGATCTGCAGTGGTTCTGGTGGATCCGGGGCCATCTCAGTACGGCCGATCACTGGCTGACCAAACTCCTCGCTTTGCCCGGCGGCTCCCCCCGCGCCCGAGGCTTGGCGATGTTGGGGGCGGGGCAGATGGCAGGCAACCTCGATGATGCCGCGCGGGGAAGACGGATCCTGCGGGACTCGCTCGGAACGTTGCAGGAGGCAGGAGACGACCGAGACGTCGCCTGGGCGCGCGCACACCTAGGGATCATCCTTTCCCAGCTAGGGGAGAAACACGAAGCCGCCGCCCTCGAGCGACAGGCGCTCGAGGTGTTCTACGAGACCGACGATTGGCTCGGTCAGTGCACATCGAACACCGCGTTGGCGACGTTGTACGCCGAGCGAGGGGACTACGAAGCTACCGACCGACATCTGCAACGATCTCTGGCGGCGCGCCGCGAGTTAGGCGATCCCTGGGGAACGGGCTTCGTATTGAACGCCTTGGGCGTGATCCATATCCGCCAGGGGAACCCGGATGAGGCGGAGGAATACCTGACGGAGGCCCTTCCACTACTGCGCCGCGTCGGGAGCAAGGAGCACATCGCGCGCTGCCTCGACTCCCTCGGGCAGGTCGCCGCCCTCGAGGGACGATGGGGTGAGGCGGAATGTCTCTACCGCGAAGCACTAGACATCTATCGCGAGATCGGTATGCGAGGGCGAGTGGCCTTGGAACGGGCTCATCTCGCGCGCGCCGCGCTGGTACGGGGGGCGCAACGGGAAGCCGTCGGCCTCTATCGCACCGCGTTCGAACTTGCCCGAGAGGTCGGCGAGCCGAGATCGATGGCGGTCTCGATAGAGGGATTGGCGTTGATGCTCTCGGAACATGGACGAGCGGCGGCGGCAGCGAAGCTTCTGGGTGTGGCCGACGGGATCAGAGACAGGAACGGCATCCCCCGTCTCGGGCCGTTCGCCCAAAGAGAGGCCGAGCAGATCCGCTCGAGCAACGAGGCGCTCGCGCCGGAGCCGTTCGAGGGGAGCCGGATCGAAGGCCGCGACATGAGCGAGCTCGAGCAGGGCGCCATGGTGCTCTCGACGGCCGATTCACTCATCGCTACGGAGCGTGAACAAACGCGCTAACCCCGTTGACCAGGTCGGTTAAACGCCCCGATGCTTGTGCGACGACTCGCGTCGGGAAGCTGGAGGGGGCACCCATACGTGCCGATAGGCAAGCAAGAGATGGTCCACCCCAGCGGGGGGAAGAACGGTGGACGAGCGAAGGAGCCGAACCAAGGGACTGCTATTCGAGCGCCGGGGCCTCGAGCGAGCTGGCGCGATTTTGCTTGCCCTAGCTCTGAACGTCCTCTTCCTTAACTTCCCCAACGTCGAGGTGGCATCCTCGGCCCGGTTCGACATCCAGAACCACGATGAGTACCGACGGGTCCCAGTCGTGATGATCGTGTTCGACGAGTTCCCCGTCGCTTCCTTGATGAACGATGCCGGCGAGATCGACGCCGAGCACTATCCCAACTTCGCCCGTCTAAGCGACGACGCCACCTGGTACCGCAACACGTCGACCGTCGGGGTGTTCACCCACGAGGCATTGCCCTCGATCCTCACCGGGAAGTCGTTCGAGCCGGGCACGACGATGACGGATGTCCATCCCCGCAACCTCTTCACGTTGCTGGGCGACTCCTATCGCGTACGTACGCACGAACACCTCCCGGGATTCTGCCCGGCAAACCTCTGCAGACTCTCGCGTCCGGACCCGGCGAGCGGCGAGCTCGGCCCCCGTTTCAACTCGTTCGCCACGGGTGAGAGAGGGACCAACTTCGGATCGTTCCTCGATCTCATCGAAGCACCGCAGGAGGACGAGAAGCGGCCCTTCTACTTCGGTCATCTCGTACTGCCGCACTCCCCGTGGCGCTATCTCCCGTCCGGACAGCGCTACCTCGAGGAGAGTCCCGAGCCCGGAGAGGTAGACATCCCCGGTCCCGGCCGCGCGTGGGACCGCGACGGATGGCTCACGACTCAGGTGTACCAGCGTCACCTCCTGCAGACCGGGCTGACGGATCGTCTCGTGGGTGCGTTGATCGATCGTCTGGAGGAGGCGGGCATCTACGACGAGAGCCTGGTTGTCGTCACCGCCGATCACGGGATCGCCTTCCAACCCGGCCACCCGAAAAGACTGATCGACGCCGCGACGGTCGGTCACGTTGCCCCTATCCCGCTATTCATCAAACAGCCACACCAACGGGTGGGACGGATCTCCGACAGACCGACGGAGGTCACCGACATCCTTCCGACGATCGCCGACATCCTTCGACTCTCCGACGTGTGGCACGATCTCGACGGGACGTCTGCCTTCGACGAAGACGCATCGTTCAACGCCGATCGTCGTATCGAGGGACTCGTGCTGGATCCGATGGGTTCCGAGAAATTCGAGGTCGTGCAACGCAAGTACCGCTTGTTCGGCACGCCCGATGGGTCATTGGACCTCTTCTCGGCCGCGCCCGGCGGGGTGAGCTCTATCCTGGGCCGCCCGGCCGACGACGTTCACCCCTACGTCGCGACGGATGAGGTAGTAGAGATCGACGATCTCCCGATGCATGTTGATGCCGACCCTCGTGCTCCGATGTTCCCCGCTCTGCTCGAGGGGAGCGTGCCGGGAACGGAGGAGCGAAGGATCGTCGCGATCAGCGTCGATGGGGTCGTCCGCGCGGTCACGAGAACGTACCTAGAGGACGGCCACGCGCGCTTCTACGCCATGCTCGATCCGAGTGATTTCGACTCCGCCCCGAACGACATCGACGCCTTCGTACTGCTCCGACCGGAGGCATGATCGCACGGTTAATGACCTCGCGGGATCAGCAGTTGCGAACGATCACGTCCGATCCTGCCATGGTCATGTCGAACAGTTCTTCGTTCTCCTTGCCACGCCACTCATCGGGAACCGACTGCCCATCGACGACGTTGTCCGCCACGCGATAGTCGCCGAGCCGGCGGTCAACCGCTTCGGTCGAGGGACCGTCGGGAGAAAGGAAGACTCCCGCCGACGTAACGCGCACGACACTGCCTCGACCGAACGCGGCGTCGAGATCAGCCTTGACCTCTCCCCCGCGGATCGGCCATCCTCCCGACTCTTCTGGATACGGCGTCTGCCCGTGGTCGGCGGTCACGACCAGTACCCATTCACCGGCGCCGACGTGACGGTCGAGGAACCTCGTCGCGGCGAGGAGAGCGGCATCCTGGCTCTCGATGACCTCACCAACCTGTGGCGAGGTCATCCCGAACCGGTGCCCCGAGGTGTCGGCTCCCTTGAAGTTCACGAACATGAGATCGGCGATCTCATCGCGACCGAAATCACCCTCCCGAAGCGTTCCCTTCAACATCTCCAGCTGGTAACTCACCCATGCGGGGCTCATGTAGCGGATCGAAGGATCACTTAGGACCTCCTGCCGCCAGCGTCCGTCGCGTTCGCCGTCGGCGGCATCGAGCGCGTCGGTCTCGGCGTCGAGGGTCGCGGGATCGGCGACGTCGAGGATCTCGTAATCGTTCGGATCGCCGTACTGAAGACCTTGGTCGTTCAGTAGGACGACGGCATCCCGGTCACCGCCCGGGTGGGAGCTGCCGTGACCCACCATCCCGAGATGCCAGTTGACGGTCGCGACAAGTCCGATCTCCGCGGCGTTGCCGGTCTCTAGGTCGTAGGTATCGGCGAACGTGGGGACCCGAACGGCGTCGGCGACATTCCTTTCGAAAGGATCGACGTATCCCCCGTCCGCGGTACGCATCCGAACGTGCGGGATGCCATGCCGTCTCGGGAACACCCCCGTTCCGATCGTCGTGTGGACCGGAGGAGTGTTCGAGGGGCTAGAACCCACGGTCGCATCCGCGTAGTCCACCCCGCGCCGGCTCATCATCTCCAACGACGGGGCTGACCCCTCGTGGACCGCGAGCGTGTTCCGGCCGACACCGTCGAGAACGACGACGATCACGACGCGCGGGGTCCCCTCGACCTCGACGGCGACCGGCAGCGCGCGTCCGTCCGAGTCGATCCTTTCGGCTCCGATCAGCGACGCGACGGTCGGGGCGATGTCGGCCACGGTCGCCTCCCCCGGCGTGCGACCGGTCGGCGGGACGATGCCCGGTCCGTAGAAGACCAAGGGAACCTCGACGAGGTAGTCCCATGGCCCGGTGTGGGCCGGCATCGCCGCGGTTCCGATGTAGTTCGGCTCGCGCGGGACGAGAAGCACATCGGGAGAGCGACCCGGAACGTAGCCCCGACGCATCCGTGCGGCGAGCTCGTCGAGATCTCCGCACCGCACCCGGCCCCGGGGAGATGACGGCTCGGGTCGAGCTCGATCGACGTCGGAGTCATCGCAAGCCGGCAGCGCCAGCAGGAGCACGCCGCTTACGGCGAGGAGCAGGCGACGCGGAACGATCCCGGGGAGCATCGGAGCACGCTAACGGAACCCTTTCGGCAGCGGGACGCTACCGGGCGGGAACCGCTTATCGGATATCAGTCGTGATGATGGACCAGAGAGGGCTGATGCCCTTCATGCAGCGGCACGCCGGGGAGCGGACCGGCGCCCGGCTCGGCCTCGACACCGTAGGGAGATAGGTGCGTGTTCTCGCGCGAGCACGCAGCCTCGGTCGTCCACGGATCACCCCCGGCGAGTTCGGCGGCGACGCAGGCGACCCACGGGGCGAACACGCTCGAGATCGAGACCGTCTCCTCGTAATGCCCCTCGCCACAGCGCTCCGCCTCAACGCCGCCGACCGGGACCGGACCGGTCCCGTCTTCTCCGTCCATCGGAACGGAGGTCATGTGGAAGTCGTAACCCGGGATGATGTAACCGAGTTCGTCTTGGCCCAGACCCAGAACGAACACGTGGTCGGCATCGAACTGATCTCTGATGATCGGCTCGAAGGGTCGACCCGTGTCGGCCTCGGGGCACTCGGGTCGTCCGTAGCCTCCGATCTCGAGTTCGGGTGATAGCTCGCCCGGGACGGTGAGGAACACGGCGGCGGCACGGTTGTCCTCGTCGTGCTTGTTCTGCGGCTCTTCTAGCAGGGCGACGGCGACCATCTCGGTGCTGACCTGTTGCCCCACCTCCTCCACGCGGACGCCCTCCGTGTGGCCGGCCGGATCCGATCCCCACGAGTCTCCACCGACATACGTCGGAAGGTCGAAGATCCCTCGAGCGTTCAGCGCCCGAAGAGCATTGTTGTCGGAGTCGAGATAGAAGCGCCGTTGCGCCGCTTGAACACCCTCGATCTCTTCGGCCTTCGCCGTTCCCAGAGCCTCGATCGCCGACAGACCGACCCGCTCGCCGATGGCGAAGGTTCGCTCCCAACTGACGTCTGATCCGAACCCCGGGATGTCCACGCCCAACGGCGTTTGCAGACCGCCCACCGCTCCCGAGAAATAGATCGCGGTCCCGCCAAGTTGCTCCTCTAGCACGGTACGAGCACCGTGAACGAAATCCGATGAGACGAGTTGGTTGTCGGAGCCCTGTGCCTCCGGATGATTGGACCAATTCACGATCGTTCCGATCGTCGACTTATCCTGCCGAACGAACTGAGCCGCCATCACTCCCGGGTCCGTAACGATCGGCGGACGCGAGTCGCGGATCGGTACGGGTGGCTCTCCAACCGCGAACTTCACGTCGGCAGTTTCACGAGCGCCGTAGGCATCATGGATCGCATCGATGATCTGGGAGCGGATGAAAGCCTGGTACGCCGGGAACTTCCCGTCCGTCCCCAGGAAGAGTTGGCCCCAGTAGCCCATGGTGTCGACGCCTTCATGTGTATGCGTTGACGAAACGACGAGTTCGTCGATGTTCATGTCGGGGTAGCGGGCGGCCATCTCGGCACGAGCGCGCTGAACCTCGATGTTGAAGAAACCGACCACATCGAGAGACACCATCGCCACGGTTTCATCACCGGACTCCAGCACCACGGCGCGCGCCCATGTGTCGTCGTGCATGCCCAGGGTGCACTTGCTGCCGAAACCCGCGTTCGCCCAGACCCCGTCCCACTTGCCGGTGGAGTCCGGATCGCCCACGATCGTCACGCCCCGGACCGACCACGCCCCGGTGGTGTAACCGTCTCCCGCGGAGTTCCATGGTTGGTCGACATGAGGTTCGGGTGCCTCGCCCTCGGGTGGGCCTCCGTCGAGGACCGGACCGACGCTCTCGTTGTGCAGTCCCGAGAGACAGCCGTCACCGTCGAGGTCGGTGTAAGGCTCCCCCCACACCTGCGTCTCCGGATGGGGCGTGAAGTACTCCGCCCACTCCTCGGGAGGTTCACCGACCGGGGTGATGGCCCGCACCCCGAACCCGACGAGCAGCTCATCCTCGGGATGCGCGGCGTCCGCGGCCACCGGCATGATGGCGAGGGCGACCAACAGGACGACGAAGAAGGCCGTGGTCTTACGCATGGAGTGGCGTTCTACGCCATCTCGTCCGGAACCTGCCTCAGTCTCGATAAACGTCGATCTCGGTCGCCTTTATCGCCGCCCACAACATCGCTCCAGGCCGTGCCTCGAGCGCCGCCGCGGATGCGACGGTGATCTCCGCGGTCATCTCAACCGGCCCCCTCAGACGCACGCGGGCGCGGCCCTCCCTCAACTCCACCCGATCCACCACCACGGAGAACGTGTTCCGGGCCGAACCTGAGGGACGCGTCGTCGACAGCGTGACTGCATTCGTGGGAAACGTACCGAAGACGGCTGCGCCCGCCGGTATGTCTTCGCTCAGCACGATGATCTCCGCATCCCCGGTTCGGAGGCTCGTCGAGCCCCCACTCGTCACGAGAGTCCCGCGAACGAGGTTCACGCCGGCGAATCGCGCCGCGTAACGCGACCGCGGCCTGAGGCCGATGTCGGCGCGAGAACCCATCTGCACGATCCGTCCGTTCTCCATGATCGCGAGAGCGTCGGCCAGAGCGAAAGCATCGATGGGATCGTGCGTGACGACGATCCTGGTCCCCTCGAATCCGCGAAGGATCGATAACAGGAGATGTCGCATCTCGGCGCGGCTTTCGATGTCGAGCGACGATAGCGGCTCGTCGAGTAGAAGGAGCCGCGGCTTCAGAACGAGGGCGCGTGCCAGAGCGACCTTCTGAGCCTCTCCACCCGACAGACCGCGCACCGCGCGTCGGGCGAGATGCGCAGCGCCGACGAGTTCCAAGGTCTCCATCGCGATCCGATCCGCCGATCGGCGCCGTTCTCCGCGAGCGCGCGGTCCATATGCAACGTTCTCGGCACCGGTCATATAGGGAAAGAGAGCGAGGTTCTGGAACACGATCCCCGCCGAACGTTGCTGGGGCATGAGATCTATCCCCCCCGGCTGCTCGAGCCAGCGCATCCCATCGACGTCGATCGCGCCGTGAACGTTCGGAAGCAATCCCGCCAACGCCCGTACGAACGTGCTCTTGCCCGAACCATTGGGCCCTAGCAGCGCGATCGTGCTGCCGTCCGCGGCCTTCATCTCAGCGCGGAGAAGGAACCCTCCGACGGTGGCGTGGATGCGGGCATCCAACAAGGTCATGCACCCGAGAGGTGCCGGCGAAGGAGTACCAGGAGGCCGACGGCCAGCACGAGAGGCAGCAGCGCGATGAGGATCGATGCTCCGGGATCGTTCTGCAGGCTCTCGAACACAGCGAGAGGGATGGTTTGGGTGCGCCCGCGCAGGTTGCCGGCGAACGTGATCGTCGCTCCGAACTCGCCGAACGCTCGCGCCCAGCACAGTGCGCCGCCTGCCACGATGGCGGGACGAAGGGCCGGAAGGGTGACCGTGCGGAATATGCGCGTTCGGCTCGCGCCCAGAGTAGCGGCCGCGTCCTCGAGACCCGTGTCGACGGCTCCGTATCCCGCTTCGAGCGCGAACACCAAGAAAGGAGCAGACACGAACGCCGCGGCGACGACCGCTCCGGCGGTACTGAGCGACAGGATCACGCCCGCGTCCTCCAGGAGAGCGCCGAGGAGACCCCGCCGTCCGAAGGCCTCCAGGAGCGCGACACCGCCGACTACGGGCGGCATGAGCATCGGTACCGCAACTATCCCGCGGAGCAGTGATCGTCCTGCGAACCTGTGACGCGCAAGCAGCCACGACAACGGGAGCGCGACCATGAAGGAGAGCACGAGCGCCGTACCGGACACCACCAGTGATAAGCGGAGCGCATCAAGGGTGATCGGATCTCTTAAGACCTCCGCGACCCGCGCCCATGGAGCACCCAGGATCAGGCTGAGGAGCGGCACAACGAAGAGCCCGGCCCCCAGCACTGCGATAACGAAGGACAGCCGGCGGTCGACGGGCGCGCCCGAACTACGGGAGCCCGAAGCCGAAGTCACTCATCACCTCCCTCCCATCGAGCGACAGGACCCGAGCCACGAACGCCCGGGCCGCGTCGGGATGCGGTGCGTCGCTGAGGATTGCGATGCCGTAGGTCGCCCGCGCTGAGGGGATGTCGGGTGTCTCGATCGGCTCGATCTCATCCGCCGAGTCCGGCGTGACGTCGGTGACGTAGACGACCCCGGCGTCGGCTTCACCCGATCGGATCTTGGTGAGCACGCCCTTGACGTCCTGTTCGTTGGACACGACGTTGGCCTCAACCTCGTCGTCGATCCCAAGCGCGCGGAACATCCGGCGCGCATAGATCCCCGCGGGAACCTCCGGAGCGGCCAAGACCACAGAGACGCCGGCGGCGGCAAGATCCCGCGCGGTCCGGATGCCGGCGGGGTTATCGGCGGGGGCGACGATCTGCAGCCGGTTGGCGGCGAGGACCTTCGACGAAGACACCAGATCCGCGTCGGCCAGGCGTTCGATCTGGCGGAGATCGGCCGAGGCGAAGACGTCGGCCGGCGCGCCGGAGACGATCTGGGTGGCGAGCGTCGTCGAGGACCCGACGCTCAGGATGACGTCCACGCCGGCCCGTGCCAATTCCGGGTCCTCGGCGAAGACCTCGAACGGCGCCGTCAGCGAGGCCGCCGCCAACACGGTTACGTCGCGGCCGGTGGAGCCGCCGCCGCAGGCAACGGCGATCAGCAATACCGAAGATGCGAGCCTGAAAGCTAGCATCTCGCTAGGATACGAGCATGGCGTCACAGGTGCGAGAGCGCAGGGAGGCACTGGGTCTGACCCAGGCGGAGGTCGCCGCCGCCGCGGGGTTATCGCGCCAGCTCGTCACGGCGCTCGAGGCCGGCCGCCACTCGCCCAGCGTCACCGCCGGGATCGCCCTCGCCCGGGCTCTCGATACGACGGTCGAGGCACTGTTCGGCGACCGGCGCCTCACCCGCTGGGAAACGGTCGTCGGCGACCCGGTTCCGGACGGAGCTCTCGTTACCGCCGCGCGGGTCGGGGAACGCGCGGTCTTCGCCCCCGTCCCGCGGCGTTCACTCGGAGGTCCCTCGTGGCCGAAGGCGGACGGCGTCGTGAGCGGGAGAACCGTGCGCTCCTTCGATGGCCGCGTTCCGGAGGGGTTCGTCGTCGCGGGATGCGATCCCGCGCTCGGTCTCGCCGCCGAGTTGCTGCCGCAGGGGGGACCGCGGCGGCTGATGGCCGTCCCCGCGACCAGCGGAGCGGCGATCAGGGCGCTCGGCGCCGGAACCGTCCATGCCGCACTCGTGCACGGGCCTCCGGAACGACTCGAGGCGGAAACGCCGGGCGCGGAGCGGCGGGCCGTGGCTCGCTGGCGCGTCGGGGTGGCGTCGCGCGGCCCCCTCGAACTCGCCGCGATCGCCGAAGGGCGCCTGACGATGACGCAGAGACCGCCGGGGGCGGAGGCCCAGCGGGCACTGGAGCGGGCTCTAGAGGGGCGTGCCCCCTCGGGCGGGGGACCGGCCGCCGAAGGTCACCTAGATGCCGCCCGGCTGGTGGCGGAAGGTAGCGCCGATGCCGGTGTCACGATGGAGGCCGCGGCCAATCTCTTCGATCTCGGATTCATGCCGCTCGAGGAGCACACGGTGGAACTGCGCGTGGCCGAACGCTGGCTCGCCCATCCGGGGGCCGCGGCGCTCCTCGAGGTGTTCGCCTCCAGGGATCTTGCGGCGCGGCTCGCGGCGCTAGGCGGATACGAGTTACTGGCTCGCCGGTAGAGGCTCAGCGACTGCGCGTGATCTGGACGCCGGGGCCCGGCTCCAGCATCCCGTACTCCTCGAAGTGCACGCAGGAGATGCTGCTCGGGATGATGTCGTCGCTCTGGAAGTAACGCTTGTACGCGTAGAGGCGGGTGTCGGCCATCCCGGTGTCCGAGTACTCCGGGAGCGGGACCTTGACGGTCGCGGTCCCGTCCGCTCCGGTGATGCCGCCGCCGTTCAGGTAGACATCGCCGACGAAGATGGCGAGACCGAGGGTGACGTCGGCGGCGGGCTCCCGATAGGGAGATTCAGTGGGCATGTCGGTGCCATCCTCCGTCACCGGATCCTTCTTGGACGGCCGGGTGACGTTTACCTTCAACTTGGCCATGTCGCCGATCTTGTAAGACTTCTTGGTCCACTTCGCCACGACGTGGAAGGTCCGCACCTTCAGCTCGACCGCGCCGCAGTGGGCTGACGCTGGGCTCCCGAATGGGAAGACCCCCACGATGAAGGCCGCCAGGGCGGTGACGGCGATGATCCTCGACCTCGTCATACCCCTGGGTATTCGGCGCGGGAGACCTCAACCCTCCACATCTCATACCTTGTCCAGGTGGACGAACCGGAGGGATATGAGCCCCGACCGCGGTTCCCCCGGTGGGCCGTTGCCCTGGCGGCGCTGGTGCTCCTGGCCCCGCTGGGCACCTACGTCGTCTCCCTCACACGAGGAACCGATCCCGCTCCGCCGGGGCCGGGCGTCCGGCGGGGGACCGTCGCTCCCGAGGACCCGTTCGATCGGACGCCGAGCGATGCCTACTGCCCCACCGAGATGGAGCTCGAGGGAGGAACCGAGACCTCGCTCGAGCGCCAGATCGACGCCACCGAACGAGCGGTGGAAAGGTTGCGGAAGCTGAGGTTCGAGGCAAGCCTCGCCGTCACCGTCCTGGCCCCCGACGAGGTCGCGGCTCGGATCAACGACTCGCAACTCGCCGGCTACAGCGAACGAGAGATCGAGCGCGACACCCGACTGCTAGAGATCCTCGGTTTGATCCCCGAGGGGACGGACCTCGAGGATCTGTTGCAGAGCCTCGCCGGTCAGGTGGTCGGCTACTACGACCCCGACACGGAGGAGCTCGTCGTGAGTGCGACCACGCAGGAGGAGCCCCTCAGTCCCGCAAGCGAGCTCACCCTCGCACACGAGTTGGAGCATGCGCTCGCCGACTCGGCCTTCGGACTTCCGATCGATGACGACGTCGCGCCGGCTCGCTCCGACGCGTCACTGGCGCGGCGCGCGCTCGTCGAAGGTGACGCGTCGCTCCTCACGCGGCATTACCTGTTCGCGGTGCTGACCGCGGAGCAGGCAGGCGACATCACCGGCGATCAAGTGACTCGCGACGCGTTGAGAGACGCGGCGGAGATCCCGCCGGCGATCCGGACTCTGTTCGAGTTCCCCTACACCCACGGACTGGCATTCACATGCGCTCTCTACGGCGACGGCGGTTGGCGCGCGGTGAACGAGGCGTACCGACGACCTCCGTCGACGACGGCACAGGTCCTGTTCCCCGAGCGTTACCGAGCCCGCGAGGGGGCCGAAGACGTGAGGCCGCTCCGGGCGCTCGAGAGACCGTGGACGAAGCTAGGAGGCAGCGCGCTCGGAGCCTCCGATCTCCTGGCTCTGTTCACCGCTCCGGGGGGCGAGCTCAGCCGCGCGCTGGACGACCCCGCTGCGGCGGCAGCCGGATGGGCCGGGGGAATGGTCGAGGTATGGGCGAACGGGGATAGGTCGGCGGCCGGCGTGGCTTTGGTCGAACGGGAGCCGCAGGACGAGCTATGCGCCGCGATAGAGGCGTGGTACCAGGTTGCATTCCCCGCGTCTGAGGTCGCGCACTATGGGACGTCGAAGGGGATGATCGCCGAGGAACGCGGGCGGGTGGCGGTGCTGCGCTGTGCGGGGGCCGAGGTGAGACTCGGCATCGGTCCCGATACCCGCACGGCGAACGCGCTGAGCCGATGAATAGGGATAAAGCCGACTTCAGCTCGATGGGGTACGAAGGATCTCTCCCGGACGGGACCCGGATCCTGTTCCGACCGATCCGGCCCGATGACAAGGACCGGATACGGCGAGGCTTCGAGTTATTGTCCCCCGAGTCGCGTTACCGGCGCTTCTTCAGCTCCATCGATCACCTCAGCGAGGACGACCTCCGCTACCTCACGGAGGTCGACTTCCAGGACCACTTCGCGTGGTTGGCGGTGCTGCCCGACCAACCATCGGTGCCGGGCGCCGGGGTGGCTCGGTGGATCCGCTTGGCGGACGAACCGGATGTCGCCGAGGGGGCGGTCACCGTTATCGATTCGTTCCAACACCAGGGGATCGGCTCGACACTTCTATGGCTCGCCGCTCGCTCCGCGATAGAGCGAGGCATCAGAGCGTTCCGGGTATGGGTCCAAGGCGAGAACGCGCCGATCTTGCGGATGCTGCACGACGCCGGGGTCGTCCCGCGTAAGTGGGAGGCCGGGATCGCCGAGGTCGACATCCCGCTGCCGTCTTCGGCCGACGTTTTTCCGAGAACCCCGGCTCCGATGGTGTTGAGAGCCACCGCGGCAGGCGAGTTGTCGGGACAACGGGGAGGGGTTACCGAACAGGGAACGACGATAGTTGAAGGACCGCGCGCTGAGTCATAGCGGCCAGTTCGATATCGGGCTCGCGGCCCCCGATGAGGTCGGCGTACAACATCGATTCTCCGCTCCGAACCAGAACGTAGGCCAACCTGTCGACGTCGAACGGCAGGTCGATCTCTCCTCGGTCCGCCGCCTCCTGAAGCATCGACCGCCACGCCGCCACCGCTCGTTCGTGAACGCGACCGGCCGGTGAGAACAGCACTCGGAACGCGGTGAGCGGCTCGGTCCGCAGGAACGTCCGAAGAGGCTCGAACGACACGACGTACTCGTTGAACCGCCTCGACGTCTCTATGATCCTGTCGACGCCCGCCGACGCGTCGTTGGTCTCGCGGATCGCGCGACCGAGCGTGCGGGCCCCCAGATCCCAGATCACGTCACCGAGGAGCCGGTCCCGGTTCCCGACCACCCGATAGAGCGTCGCGCGCGATACCGCCAGCTCGTCCACGAGCGCCTGCATATCGAGCGTTCCATCCGCGAGGAACCGAGCCCGGGCACACGACACCGCGTCCTCATACGACAGGACACGGGAGAGGGACGCCGGGCGCGGTTCATCGTCGTTCCCGAGGGGGTCCCGAGCCCGGCCTTCCTCCACAGAAGGGCATCGTACTGCCGCTGAGATGACGTCTCAGGTTGGAGCGCCGCTAGAGGTTGAGACCCCTGGACGCAGAAAGCTTCACTCGATGACAGCACCTCGAGGGACCGGGAGGAGAGGAAGATGATGCGCATCCTGGCGAAAGTATCGGCGCTCGCCACCGTGACGGCGATGGCCCTGCCGATGGCCCCGGCGTACGCGAAGG
>JBOGXG010000397.1:0-4908 GCA_050694195.1 Actinomycetota bacterium
AGGTGGGGGAGTCGCGTCGACCCTCCGAGATCGGGGATGAGCCCGTAGTTCAACTCGAGGAGCCCAACCGTAGCGTCGCTCGCGAGCACCCTTAGATCGCAGGCGAGTGCGAGTTGCAGGCCGGCGCCGAGCGCGTAGCCGTGGACCGCGGCGATCGTCGGAACCGGGAGCCTCGCGAGTTTGCGGTAGCCGGCCTGCGCTCGAGCGATCATCTCGTCGAGGGAACCGGGAACCTGGCCCAGGCTGCCGACGTCGATCCCACTCGAGAACGCGCGGCCCTCGCCGGATACGACCACCACGCGGACCTCGCCGGCGGTGGCGATCTCGTCGGCCGCGGCGGCTAGGGAGTCGAACGTGGCGACGTCGATGGCGTTCAGAACGTCGGGGCGGTTGAGGCGGAGATCGGCCCGGGGGCCCTCGATGGATACGCTGACGGTCACAGGTCCTCCTACGCTCGGGGGACCCTCATCCTCTCAGCAACCCCCAAGGAAACTGAACAATATTCAAGCCCTTATGGGGCGCCTGGATTGTTCAGTTTGTTTGTTTGGGCGGGCGTCAGGGGGCGGCGGCTTCGAAGACGATCGCCTCGGGGTAGAGGCGGCCGGAGCGATGGATCACGACGACCGTCGCGATGTGTCGCCCGGCCTGGAGCGGTTCCTCGAGCGTCGCCCTCGCGGCCCCGGTCGTTGGATCGAACGTGGTCGGCAGGGGCCTTTCGTCGTCATCAATCGAGATGACGACGTCGGTGGCTCCGTCGGGTTGGGCGAACTCGACTATCAACTCGTCGCCCGCTTGGAAAGAAAGGGGGCCGGCACTGACGCTTGCGAATGTTGCTATGCGATCGTAGAAACGGCCGCGCCCGATGAAGGGGTCGTCAACGAGTGTCTCGCTGCCCCGAACGCTCATCGGTATCGCCATCGTAGCGAACTCGGTGCTCGCCTCCCGGGTCACGTCGCCGGAGACAACTCCGATCACCTCGGCCTCGTCTCCGGTGGAGGAGACGACGAGATAGCTGAAGCCGGGAGCGTCGGAGAAGGCTCCCAAACCCTCGGGGAGGGCACTCTGCATCATCTCGTCGAAGAGGTCGCGCCCCACCTCGGCCTGGGCCTCGGGGGTCATCAGACTCCACGCGCGGTCCTCGTCCCCCTCTTGGATCGCACCGAGCCACTCCCGGAGCACCGTCTCCACCCGATCGAAGCGCGGCGCCGTGACCGAAGGCGACGCATCGCTGGAGGGCTCTCCGTCGGGCGTCGGCGTCCCCGGCGCGCTACCGACGGGGGGCTGCGGGCGGGGTCGGATGTCGTTCGACCCGCGGAGTATCGAGGCGCCCCCGACCCCGGCGGCGATCACCACGGCCGCCACCGTCGCCGTCATGACCATCTTCCGGCGCCGGAGCTGCCGGCCCCGGCCAAGGGTCGCCTCGGGATCGATCAGGGTCGAGGGAAGGACCGCGCTCGCGTACTGCAATTCGTTGCGCAACCTGTCTTCGAGATTCATCGTCTCAGTTCCTCGCTGTTTGCGTCCTCGAGCAACGGTCTTAGCTGGCGGAGTGCGCGGTGGATATCGGACTTCACTGTTCCAAGGGGTCGATCGAGAACGCGCGCGATCTCCTGTTCGCTCATGTCCTCGTAGAAACGCAAAAGGACGGTGGCCCGTCGGATGGGGGAGAGGTGTTCGAGCGCGTCGATCACCTGCAACCGGTCGCCGAGCCTCTCGTCGGCGGGCCCCACCCGTCTGTCCCCGGCCCAATCGGGCACGGGCTTGAGGGACCGCAATTTCTTGGAGCGGTGACCGCTGCGGACGAGGTTCACGACTGTCTGGCGCGAGTAGCCGGCGGGAGAGCCATCGGCGATCCGTTCCCAGCGTGCTTAGACCCGGGCGAGGGCCTCCTGAGCGAGCTCGGCTCCCTCCGTTGGATCTCCGACCAGCATGGTCGCGAATCGCTCCAAACGAAAGCTCTCCGCCTGGAAGAACGCTCGGAATGCTTCGGTTCTGGGCCCACTTCTCATCACACCCATGAAACCCCCGACGGCTCTCTCAGGTTGCACCCGCGCACCGGGGGGCCACCGAAAACCGCGCGTAGAAAAAGCCCCAGGGGGTCTCCTGGGTTGTTCAGTTTCTTAGTAGGCGCGGCCCCAGGTGGCTCGCTCGTCGCCGGGCCGGCCGCACACCACGCAGGGCGCGCCGGGGTCGACCTTCTCGAGAGGGAGGATACGGATCGTGGCCTTCGTTGCCCCCGTCACCTTCTCCTCGCAGACGGGGTCTCCGCACCAGGGCCCGACCCAGAAACCGCCCTCGGCCTCGATCCCCTCTGTTATCTCGTCGAGAGCCGAGAAGTCGTGCGTGTTCGAATCGCGGAAGCGGACGGCGTCGTCGTAAAGGGCCTGCCAGCCGTCCTTCAGGAGGGCCGCCATGTTCGCCACGGCATCGTCGGTGCCGCGCGAGCTCTTCTCGCCGGTCACGCGGTCGGCGACGACGACTTGGTCGGCGGCAACGTCGCGAGGGCCGATCTCGATGCGGATCGGAACACCCTTCAGTTCCCACTCCGAGAACTTGTAGCCGGGCCGGTACTGGTCGCGGTCATCGACCCGCGCGCGGATGTTGTTGCCGACGAGTTCGGTCTTGATGTGTTGCGCTCGCTCGAGCACGCCGGCCGCTTCGTCGTCGGTCTTGTAGATGGGCACTATGACGACCTGCACGGGGGCCACGTGATACGGGAGCCGGAGGCCGCGGTCGTCGCCGTGAGTCATGACGACGCCGCCGACGACGCGCGTCGATAGGCCCCACGAGGTTCCCCATGGGTACTCCTGCACGCCCTCTTTGCTGAGGTACTGAACGTTGTAGGCCTTCGAGAAGTTCTGCCCGAGGAAGTGCGAGGTCGCCGACTGCAGTGCCTTCGTGTCCCGCATCATGCCCTCGAGTGTGACCGTCTCGTCGGCTCCCGGGAAGCGCTCGGACTCGGACTTGCGTCCGATGATGACCGGGATCGCGCAGATGTCCTCGACGACCTGACGGTAGACCTCGGCCATCCGGAGGGTCTCCTCCCAGGCTTCCTCGCGTGTCGCGTGCGCGGTGTGGCCCTCCTGCCATAGGAACTCCGAGGTGCGGAGGAAGAGCCGAGTGCGCATCTCCCACCTAAGAACGTTGCACCATTGGTTGTAGAGGACGGGGAGATCCCTGTAGCTCTGGATCCAGCGCGAGTAGGTCTCCCAGATGACGGCCTCGGAGGTCGGACGGATCGCGAGCGGCTCCTCCAGCTTCTGCCCGCCGCCGTGCGTCACGACGGCGACCTCTGGTGCGAAGCCCTCGACGTGTTCCGCCTCGGCCTCGAACAGGCTCAGCGGGAAGAGGAGAGGGAAGTAGACGTTCTCGTGACCGGTCGCCTTGAATCGGTCGTCGAGGGCGCGCTGCACGATCTCCCAGATCGCGAAGCCGTGCGGCTTGATGATCATCGTGCCCTTCGCCAGCCCGTTCTCTGCCATCCCGGCCTGACGGACCACCGCGTTGTACCAGGCCGGGAAATCTTCGCTCTGCTTCGGGAGCCGGCTTTCCTTCGCCATCGCTATTCGCCGATCACTTGGACGACCAGTGGGTGAGCGTCCGGTTCCCCGAGTTCGAAGAGCAGGAGGCGCTGCCACGTTCCGAGGCGGAGCTTGCCGTCCACGACCGGAAGCACGACGCTCTTCGAGCCGATCGTCGTGGGCGGCCGCTCGCCGTCATCGACGACCCGATCGACCGCTCTCCGGATGTCCTTCAGGAGCCCCGTCTCGCGTTCGTTAACGACGATCGGGCAGGTGTCGGTGGGGGAGAAGACCGTGGCACGACCGGTTCGCACCCGCGTCTCGGCGACCGCCTCCTGCACCGACTCGGTGATGTCCACGAAGTCGAAGCGTTCCTTCGTGGTGCAGGTACGGGATGCCCGGTGGGTCGTCATGACCGGCAACTAGCTCCTCCTTGAGGGCCGACGCTCAAAGTATGCGACCTAAATGTAAATGAGGCGGCGGAGCCGTGGATAACCAGGAGATCTCCACAGTTTCTGTGGAAAGCTTGGGGACAACATCTAAAGTTTCGCGCCTCGTTCATTTATCGGTCACGAGGCGTTGACGACGTTCCTCCGGCCCCTTAATGTTCGCCAGGTCCCAAGCAGCTACAAGGCAGCAACGTCGCTGGAGTTGTCCGATCGAAGAGGTTCACCTCGACGAGAGGATCGCTGAACGGAGTGGTGACGGACGGTTCGAGAGCAGGACCGGCGTAAGCCGGACAGGCTCGAGGTCTCGAACGATCGAAAGATCGGGGAGGCCACCGGTCGATCTTGGAAGACTGGATGGAGGCACCGGTTCGCCGGGAGCTCCCACTCAGGATCCGAGGAGCCGGACCGGGTTCGCCCGGGCCAAGGCGACCCGCACCTATCTGCGGCGAAACGGCCGGCGGTTGCTTGGGACCTTTCTCTCGGGAGACCCGGGTGACGTGGGACAACGCTCCAATAACCGGCTCGCCGGCTACCGAGCGGCCCCCAGGCCATCCGGGTCTTTCCGCGTCTAGCGATGCCTCGGCCGGGACGAACCCGGAGGCTCCGCGATTGGTCTCATTTATGAATAGGCTCGCGTCGTCACGCAAGGACATGACTAGGGGACGTGGACAGGTGCCAACCGAAGAAGACGAGCTAGAAGCCCTCGAAGAAGACGAAGAGGAAGAGATCGACGACGAGGAGCTCGAAGAGGAAGAGGCCAACGCGGCGTTGTCGGGCGACGACGATGACGACGACGACGACGACGACGACGAGGCCTCCCTCGATGAACTCCTTGCGAAGCGGTCGGCCTCCCGGCGAGGGACGGACGACTCCGACGACGATGACGACATCATGTCGTTCGTCCCGGAGCCCGACGTTCAAAGTGCGGAACCCTTACC
>JBOGXG010000398.1:0-3449 GCA_050694195.1 Actinomycetota bacterium
CGATGAAGAGCAGACCGGCGCGCGACAGGCCAGCGAGGAACTGGATGACGAACTCCCGAACAGTCACCCGATCCTCCGAACCATGCTGCGCCCGCCCGTTCGCGCCGTCATCAGCCCTGTTGCTCGGCGAGCTCCTCCTCAGTCAGCCAGACCTCTTCGCCGGGTATCGTTTCCACCTCGGTCCAGGTGGCGAAGCCGGCATCCGGATCCTGGGTGACGATCCCCGAATACACCGGGACGCTCGCCTGATGATCCTGGGGACGGATCGTTACCGTCCCCCGCAGCGACTCGAACTCGTAACCCTCGAGCGCTTCAACGAGGTTATCGGGGTCGAGGTCGCCGGCCTCCTCTACCCCCTCGGCCCACAGCATCACCGCGTCGTAAACCATGATCGCCCAGTCCGACGGATAGATCCCGTAGCGATCCCGGTAGTTCTGCACGAAGTCGTCGATGCGTTCGGATTCGATGGCGAAGAACGGCGCCCGTGAATAGCCGCGCACGCCTTCGGGCGCATCGGCGCCGAGCGCCTGCAACGCGTCGGTCTCGTACAAGCTCGTGAAGAAGACCTCGTCGAAGAATCCGAGGGGCTCCGCCTGTTTGGTGAACGCGATCAGGTCACCGGCGAAAAGCGCACCGTAAACGGCATCCGGCTTGGCCGCGAGGATGCTCGTTATGAACGATGTGAAGTCGGTCTCGCCGAGAGCCGGATACAACTTCTTGACGATCTCGACACCGGGATTCAGCTCCTGGAGCTTCGCGATGAACGCGTCGGACTGAAGGTGGCCGAACTCGTAGTCCGGAGCGATCACGGCCCAGCGGCGGTACGGCGAATCGGCAAGTTCGATCGCGTTGCCGCGGCCCTCCATCGTCGTGTTGGGGCCGATCATAAAGGCGTAGGGGTGAAAGTACTCGGTCGTCAGCGACTGCGTGTTCGAGGTGTGGAAGAAGATCGGCGTCTCGTTCTGCTCCGCTATGGGGGTCATCGCCACAGCGACCGCGCTCGACACCGGGCCGAAGATGACCGAGGCGTCCTCCTTGAGGATCACATCGCGCGTCAGTTGAGCGCCCAACTCCGGGGTCGACTTCGAGTCCCGCACCAGCAACTCGACCTCGCGGTCCAGAACGCCGCCGGCCTCGTTGAGTTCCTCCACGGCCATTCGCGCTCCGTTGATGTTGGCGACCCCGAACAGCGAGGTCGCTCCGGCGGAGTCGGTGACCAGCGCGGCCTTGATCGGGCCGCTCGAATCCTCGTCGTCGTCGCCCCCCGTCGCACCCCGGTCGCAGGCGGTACTGATCAAGGCGAACGTGAGTAGCAGCGCAATAGTCCAGCGCGGGACCCTGGAGCCCATGATTTCCCCCTTGCCCATTCTTGTCCGGGGCGTGAACGCCCCCCGAAATGTATATAGAACCCTACGAAAGCAGACGTTCAATATCCTTGCGAGGATGCGAGAAATGCGAGCAACTATATTTGTGGGAACCTACGAACGACACTCGGTGTGACCGACAGCTCCATCGAGGAGACCGTAGCTCGCATCCGAGACCGGCTTGACGGGATCGGTCGCACGATGTGCAGTGCTACAGTGAAGAGACCGTCGATTACTCCACGCCCGACGACGAGATCCCTTCCGACGACGTCGCTGTCATCTCGCTGGACGATCTCCGCGCCCTGCTCTCGAATCTGCAGCATAGACAGGTGATCCGCCCCGAGGAGCTCAGCGGGGTTAGTCGCGCGATCACGGTGGTCCCGACGAGACCGGCCGGAACCGAATAGCGGTTGGTCCTCACCCGCACGCAGCATTTGCGATCGACCACGGGCGGTGATATCTCGGCAACCTCGAAGCGCTCTTGTGGCAGAGCCGTGAGGAAGCCACGATCGATCTCGACGTCGTGTCCGACGGTCGCGCTCTTCAGGGTCGCCGAACGCGCCGCTAGGGACATCCTCGTCCTGGCCCGAAAGGGACGAGCGTTCCGTTCACTCGACGCGCTGTTAACAAGGCAAGGCGGACAACATGTCCTCTGCGGCAGTGCCCTCGCTCTTACCGCGGCCACCCACGCCCTGGTTTGAGCACACCGGGACGCCTATGTGGCGAACTCGCGCGAGCGGAAATCCGCTGACTCTCCCATATTGACCCGTTACCATTCGCAACCGTCACAGTCATCGTGTTCCAACGATGGCCAGAATCCGTCCCCTGGGTGGGCCAATTCAGATGAGACTTACCACTCTTTCGTAGCTTCTCCGCATTCCGGCGCCGAGAAATCTCGGTTTCTCCAACCCCGTAACGCCAGGAGATAGGCATCCCTGAGAAGAATGATCAGAAGAATGATCAATAGCGGGACGATGATGACCAGTAGCGTTTCCGAAAGAAATGGTTGATGACTAAGCTACTCCGCTTCCCGATCTATCTGGCGCTCGCCAGCGCGCTCACCGTCGCCGTTCTGGCGGAGCCGGCTGTTCCCGCTACCCAAACCGAATCCACTGCGAAGTGTGGAGCCGAAGATCAGCCTGAGACCGGACTCCAAGGCCAAGTCCCGCGGCAGGTACAGGACGCGGGGTTCGAAGGCTTTTGGTGCAACATCCGCATCGTTGGACACCAAAACAACCGTAACCGAGGCGGAAACCACCAAGTGGCGTGGTGGGATCACTGCGTCTACGAGGGAAACCTTGCGGTCGACCGAGGAGATCCTCTGGCAGGGACCGCGGTGATCGACGTATCGAATCCGGGCAAGCCCAAGCTAGTTAGGTTCCTCCAGACCCCGGGGTCTCTGCTGGTCACCGAATCCCTTCATACTGCGAACGGCCTACTGGTCTCTTCCGACGGTACGAAGCTCGATATCTACGACATCTCGCGGAATTGTGCACGCCCGCGGCTTAAGACGTTCATCGACCTTCCGTTCGCGAATCACGGGGCGTGGCTCAGCTATGACGCCAAGACCTGGTATGGGTTGGCGATCGCCAATGAGCCTGGGGATGTAGACATCGAGGTTGTCGACCTGACGAATCCCACCAAACCCGAGCTGCTGCTGACCTGGTCCTCTACTTCACTTCTCCCCGATCACATCGAAGCCGCACCTGGTGAGCTAACCCTCGGTTTTCACGACATGAGCACCAACAAGAAGGGGACGCGGCTTTACCTGGCTACGGACCGTTTGGGACAAGGGGGCGGACTGACAATCCTGGACAGCACGGACATCGTGCGGCGCCGTCCCAATCCCGAGCTCAAGTTTGTGAGCTACATCGACTGGCTTGAATCCCCCACCATGGGCGGCCAGACGGGGGGCGGCTCGCACACAGCGTGGCTTGCCCATTTCAAAGGCAAGCCTTACATCCTCGCGGAGGATGAAGGCACAGCGCTATTGGGGGTGACATGCCCTCAAACGTCGCAGGCGCGTACTGTTGACATCGCTGACGAGGAGAATCCTGAGGTCGTCTCCACCTTTCAACTTGAGGT
>JBOGXG010000399.1:0-2198 GCA_050694195.1 Actinomycetota bacterium
GTCTTGCGGCCTCCCCCCGCCCGTTAGTACCGGACGTGCGGATTTCCCGCATCCGGCACACCCGGAACTCACCCCATAGCAGGGAACAGGCGGTTCTGACGAAGAGATACCAAGCTGACTAGGCCCATGTCTTGGAGCACCCCGGTCGGCATCTGCCAGTTCAGGCCCGGTTTAGCGATGGCTTTGCGTTTGTAACTGCGAAGCCGCATCCGCACCCACTGATCGAGCTTCCGAAAGAGATGCGCGATGTGGCCGTCAACGAAATAGTTGCCCCACCCTCTGATGACCGGGCTGAGCGAGTCGACGACCGCCTGCAGGCTTACTCCCCGGTTGCGTCGGGTGAGATAGCGGATTTGGGCCTTGAAGCTGGCTATCGCCCGTGATCGGGGTCGAAGAAACCTCCGATACAAGGTGAAGCCCAAGAACTCGGCCTCATCTCGGCCGAGGTTACGCACACCCGACTTGTCCTCGTTGAGGCTCAGTCCGATGTCGGCCAGCAACTCCCGGATCATGGTGTCGGCGCGTCGCGCCTTCCAACGCCGGTTGGCCGTGACGATGAAATCGTCTGCATAGCGCACGAAGCGCAGCCCTGCCTTGGTTGCCTCTTCATCGAGCCGGTGCAGATAGAGATTGGCGAGAAGCGGCGAGATGACACCGCCTTGGGGCGTGCCGGTCGCCTTCGACTGAACGATCCCGTCTTTCATGACTCCGGCTTTAAGCCAGCGGCGTACGAGCCCGATGACTTCGGCGTCGTCGACGACCTTGGCGAACCAACGCAACAAGCGTGCGTGGCTCAGGTTGTCGAAGAATCCTTCGATGTCGAACTCGGCGACCCAGTTGTCCCCTTGGGCAATCTGTCGTCTCAGGTGGGTCAATGCAGTCTTGGCTCCCCGTCCCGGTCGAAACCCGTAAGAGCAGTCTTTGAAGACCTGCTCGAACATTGGTCCGATGACCTGAAGGGTTGCCTGCTGCACCACCCGGTCTGCCACCGTGGGGATGCCCAGTGGTCGAGACCCACCACCGGGTTTGTCTATCTCCACCGCCCTGACCGGGGGTGGTTGATAGCGCTCCTGAGACAGAAGCCTGCGCGCCAGAATCGCAAGCTCCCGTTCGAGATCTTGCTCGAACGCAGCGATGGACTTGCGGTCGATGCCTGCCGCTCCCTTGTTGGAGCGCACCCTTGAGAATGCGCGCCGCAGGTTGTTCGGCTCGGCTATCTGCTCTAGGAGCTGTCCCACTTCATCTGCCTTTGCTGTCGCTCGCTTGCCTTCGCTGAGTTGCCACGTGACGACCTGCATCCAGCGCCATCATCCCGATCCTTCGGTCCGTCGCTGGTTCATGGCCGTCTCGGCTCTCTGGCGTTATCTCGCGAGTCGGTTCTCGGTCGGGCCCTTCGCCGGGCACCGACACCTTTTGAATGTCGGGCCGCCCATCGACACTTCGATGGGTCACCGGGAGTTACCCCGGCTTCAACTACTACGGACTCATCTGACTCCTCGCAGCGCATCGGTTCGCTTTTCGTGCGAGCACTTATGGCTTGCCTACCCTTGCCGGGCCTGTCCGACGGTCGTCGCCGACCTTCGAGTCGCGGTCTCTCGGCAGAGCTCGGGACGCTACGAGGCCTCCCCAGGTCACATGGACGGCGTTGTCGGAGCATCCCCGCCCGAATCACCTGCACCGATCCCCGGCCCTTTGTTGCAGGGCTCGTTTCCATCGTTGCCAACCGGGGTCCTTGGCTTCGCATGTTCAAGGCCACCTCGCCACCGGTGCCGGCCTTACACGGGTTCACTGCACGTTCGGGGCTGCTCCTTCACCTTCTCCCCCTCCGAACCCCGCCTCGCGACGACGCCCTGGGAGTCGGCTACTCAACGAAAACGGCCAAACGCTGAGGAAGGACTTTCACCAACCAGTCGCTGCCTGTCTGGCAATCACCTCCTCACCGCCCATGCTGCTGGGCGCACGTTGAAGCCGCCCTCCGCTACGCGCAGCGGGGGTGGCGGGTGTTCCCGCTGCACGGACTCGTCAAGGGGGCCTGTACCTGCGGTCGGAGCTGCTCGAGCCCGGGCAAGCATCCACTCGTGCGCCGCGGCCTCTACGAGGCGACAACCGATGCGCACGCAATAAAGGAGTGGTGGCGGAGGTGGCGGAGCGCCAACATCGGCGTCGCCACCGGTGCCGGGTCCGGGATCGTCGTAGTG
>JBOGXG010000400.1:0-8789 GCA_050694195.1 Actinomycetota bacterium
TCCCGGAGCCCGACGTTCAAAGTGCCGAACCCTTACCGGCGAAGTTGAAGCCGGTGAAGGATCAGCAGGAGTTCGTCTGTGCGCGCTGTCATCTCGTGAAGAAGAAGTCACAACTCGCGGACGAGAAACGGGGGCTCTGTCGAGACTGCGTCTGAGTCTCCGGCGAGGGTAGAGAACAGGATCCTGACGAAGGCCCGGCCCTTCGCGATAGTTGCAGCATCCGGGGTGGCCCTCGCGCTCGCCTTCCCGGAAGCGGACCTTGCTCCTCTCGCCTGGTTCGCCATCGCGCCGCTGTTGTTCTGGCTCGATGGCGCGGGGATGAAGAAGGGCCTCGGACTCGGGCTCGCGTTCGGTCTCGGTTTCTTCGGTTTCCTCCTTTATTGGATCTCGATCATCGGTTTCCTCGGTTGGGTCGTTCTCGTGCTCCTGCAAACGTCGTTCGTCGGGCTGTTCGGTCTCGTCTGGGGGAAGCTGTCGGGGCGCGCGCCGCTGTGGGCCCGCGTGTTGATGCCGGGCCTGTTGTGGGTCGTCATCGTCGAGTACGCCCGGGCGATGTTCCCCGTTCTCGGTTTCACATGGGGCCTCTTGGCCCAAGGCCAGCACGACGTCGGCTGGGTGCTGAAGGCCGCATCGATAGGAGGCGGGTGGGCCATCGCTCTCCTCGTCGTGGTCGTCAACGCGGCGATCGCGCAGGCCGCGATCAAGGTGGAACGAGGACGCCGCCGCGAGGCCGGTCTTCTCGGGGGGGCCGCGGTGCTGCTCCTCGCCGTCCCGGCCCTTATCCCCGCCGCCGGGGGAGAGCGGTCGACGATCAAGGTCGCGATCGTCCAAGGGAACATCCCCCGCGACATGGAGGCGTCGTTCGAGAAGGACGTGATCATCCTCGAGAGCCATGCGCACCTCACCGAGGAACTCCCGGACGACGTCGATCTCGTCGTGTGGCCCGAGTCCTCGGTCGGGATCGACCCCTTCCAACAGCGAGACGTGGGGGAGACGATCGAGGGGGCGGCCCGGACGGCGGGGGCGCCGATGATCGTCGGCGGGAACCTGGAACGGGACGACGGCAAGTACCAGGTGATGGCCTACCTCATCTCCGCCGAAGGCGAGTTCGTAGACCAGTACCAGAAGACGCATCTCGTTCCGTTCGGCGAGTTCGTTCCCGCGCGCCGCTTCCTCGATTGGATCCCGGCACTCGATCAGGTGTCGCGCGACGCCGCGCCCGGGGACGAAGCGACGATCTTCGATGTCGCCGGCGGCAAGGTCGCCCCGGTGATCTCGTTCGAGGGCGATTTCGGCTCGCTCGTCCGCGGCCGGGTCGCCGCCGGCGGCCGGATGGTCGTCGTGGCGACGAACACATCGACGTGGGAGGACTCGTGGGCCTCCGCGCAACATCTCGCGATGAGCGAGGTTCGCGCCGTCGAGAATGGAGTACATGTCGTGCACGCTGCGCTCACGGGGATCTCGGCGTTCGTGGATCCATCAGGGGACGTACTGGCGGCGACGGATCTCTGGGAGCCGGACGTCCTGATCGAAGAGATCCCGTTTGCCTCCGAGGTCAGCTTCTACGCGCGGGTCGGAGATTGGGTTCCGATCGGGTGCCTCATCGCGGTCGTGGCATGGCTCCTTCGCATGACCCTACGAAGCAAGCCGGTTACGGTGCCGTGATGGTTGATCATGCCTTGGTCATCGTGCCTACCTACAACGAGAGCGAGACGATCACCGAGGCCATTCGACAACTCTTCGAGGCGGTGCCCGACAACGTCGATCTGCTCGTCGTCGACGACGGCTCTCCCGACGGCACCGCCGACATCGTGAAGAAGCTGGCCGTCGACGAGCCGCGTGTGCACCTACTCGAGCGGAGCGCGAAGCGCGGCCTTGGCGATGCCTACAGGACGGGCTTTCGCTGGGCACTCGACCGCGGTTACCCGGCAGTGGTCGAGATGGACGCGGATCTCTCTCACGATCCGGCGGACGTTCCCCGCTTCCTCGCCGCCTTGGACGACGCCGACCTCGTGATCGGATCGCGCTACGTCCCCGAGGGGAAGGTCGAGAACTGGAGCTCCTTCCGAGAATCGCTATCGCGCTACGGGAACAAGTACGCGGGCTTCTGGCTCCGCTTCGGTGTGAAGGACGCCACCAGCGGGTTCCGGGCCTTCCGGACGTCGGCGCTAGAGAAGATCGATCTCGACAGGGTCGCGTCGCAGGGCTACGGATTCCAGATCGAGATGGTGAGGCGGGTCTTCCTCGACGGCGGGCGCATCGTCGAGATCCCGATCACGTTCGTCGAGCGGGTGGCGGGCCGGTCGAAGATGTCTCGCCGGATCGTGGCCGAGGCCCTCTACGGCGTCACCAGGTGGGGGATCAGGGACCGGATGAAAGGCCGGTAGCGAGCGGAGGTACCTAGGCCTCGGGGACAGGGGGGCTCTCGGCGGCCCCGAGGACCTCCTCGAGGAGCGTAGGTCGGTCGGTCATGATCCCGTCGACGCCGATCTCGATGAGCCATTCCATCTCGGTGCGGTCGTTGATCGTCCACACGTGGACGGCGAGGCCGTTCTGGTGCGCCTCCTCCACGAACTCCGGAGTGACGACGGTGATCCCGTTGAAGACGATCGGTACCTGGAGTGCTTGATGGCGCGGGTTCGGCGCGCCGGGGGCCGGGCCCTGGGTGGACGCCCAGAAAAGCCCCGTCTCCGCGGTTCCGGTTGCGGTGTTCACATCGGGGGCGAACAGCTTGAAGGCCTCGACGGCGTTGTCGAGGAACGACACCACGATCGTGTCGTCCGTTCTTCCGAACTCGGCCAGCAGCGCGGCCAGATCTTGCTCGTAGGGCACGGTGTCGGGGGCCGTCGCCTTTATCTCGATGTTGATGAGCATGTCGGGGAACGTCTCGAGGACCTCCCTCAAGGTCGGGATCGTGAAGTCGTTCGGCACGAACTGCTTCTTGAGCTTCCCCCTGATCTTCGTCGCGCCGGTGGCGAAACCGCGGTAGGCGTAAGCCGATGCGGGCTCGTCGTGGCAGGTCCCGCAATCGGGCACGAACCAGTGGGCGGCGTCGAGCTTCTTGATCTCTTCGAGCGTCATCTCGTCGACCGCGCCGGTGCCGTTCGTTGTGCGATCCACGGTCGCGTCGTGGAGAACGACGAGCTCGCGGTCGGCGGTCGCGTGGACGTCGAGCTCGAGCACCTCCGAGCCCTTCTCGACGGCCGTCTTGAACGCGAACAAGGTGTTCGACGGCGCCTCGATCTCGCCGCCCTGGTGGGCGATGTTGAGGATGCGACGCTCGAGCCAGGGGTTGGCGTCGGCGGCCGGCGCGGGGGCCGCCTGGCTCACGAGGAGGCCCAAAACGGCGCCTGCGGTCAGCAGCGACCGGATACGTCTCATCGTCTCCTGTTTCGACGAGCCGCCTCAGGTTCCTGGTGAAGTCGCCTCACGGTTCTAGACACTCGAACTAGAGCATCTTTTCCGATCGTTGCGCTTCCTGGGGACGGTCGAGTTCGAGGGGCGACTCTTCTTCTTCCGGAGGCGGACCATGGCGGAGGTAGAAAGCGGCGGTCGCACCTTTGAAGAGCAGGCCCACGAGCCCGCCGGCGATCGAGATGGTGAGCGCGAGCCCGAGATCGATGCGGATGCCGGGGGAAGACCACAGGGCCTGCACCACCAATGGCGGGACGACGATATAAGCGAGGCCGTGACGCCGGTGAGTCTTCAGCATGTCCCAGCCGTACGAGAAGGCGCTCGTCGGTTGGCGGGTCGTGAACACGAGGGCCGGCGACGCGAAGGTGAAGATCATGTCGGCGAGAGCAAGCGCGATCAAACGAGACCAGATGTCCCCCAATACGACTCCGATAAGTACCACTGGGAAAGAGACGAGCAGGAAGATCGCACCCAAACCCAAGAACGGCACGAAGAAGGAGCGCGAGCTCTGCCACAACTCCCTAGCGACCAGCGTCGCCCGGCCCAGGTGACTCGGTACCACTCGCGCTGCGCCCCGTAGAAGCCGATGAGCAAGAACCAGGAGGGCAATGCCACGAAGAACAGCCAGCTCTCGCCGCCGACATTGCCCGCACAGGCGAGGGCGTACAGAACGGCGGTGATCAACGGCAGTCTGGGCTCCACCCGCCACGCGTGCAGAGCCTTGCCCAGGTCGTTAAGGAATTCGCCCAAACCCACACCGCCTTCGTTCGCCTGATGGTAGCCGGGGCGGGCGAAGCCCTCACAGTGGCGAACTCGTCCGGACCGGGTAGACGCGGAAAGATCCGAACTAGATCGGGCCGGCGAGCGTTCGCCCATAATAGATATTATGTAAAGCTGCGCCGAGGAGAGAGGCGACGTCGAGTGCTACGGAGGAACGTCGGGGGGACTAGCCGGGCGGGCCCCTCCCCCCGGGACGCTATCTGTCTATCTCTCTCCAGGCCCCTGGCTCCACCGTGAGGAACGGTCCGGGCATGTTCGTGACCCAGCAGCCGTCCATCTGGATGAGCTCGGAGGACGAGCCGAATGAGACCGTACCTTTCGAAACGATCGTTCCGTTGAACGTGAAGCTACCGGTCGCCTCGAAGTTGCCGTCGATGATGAAGGCGCCGTTGACCATGTCTCCCCCGGCCCCGCTGTAGTTCACCCCGCCGTTGCGGACCACCACGGTGATCGATTTGTTGAGGGCAGGATCCGGGTTACAACCCCACACGGTTCCGGTCTTTCCGAGGTTGTTCTGGGTGGGGCTCCCGCTCCGGTACTCGAAGAAGGCGACCATGTTCCTCGTACCCGAGTTGATGACCTCCTGGATGTAGGTCGGGTAGGCCGTACCGGACTGCGTAACCCCCTGCTTCACGCAGGTGGAAGATCCGGAACCGCCGACGCCGGGGAAGGAACAGAAGACGCCGGTGTTCTTGGCGGCCTCCTCGAGGGCCTGCAATTCCTGTTCGGGGAGGCTCGGCCGGCCCAGCGCCTGGAGCTGACCGCTCGTGAACTTCGACGAGTCGGGGTAGCCGACCTGACCGGTGCAGCCGCTGGTGATCAGTCCGGATCCGGACGAGCCGTCGCTATCCCACAGGGACTGGCTATCACCGCTGTTCGCTGTGCAGTTCTTGGTGGAGCTTGCGAATTCCGGGTTGCCACTCTTCTTCAGGTAGATGCCGGTGACCGCGTGCGCGGCCGCCGGGACGGGCTCGTCGAGGGACCGCCCCGTGACGGCGGTGAAGAAGTCGGACATCTTGTAATAGGAGTCCGCGCCGGTGAACCTGTCTTTGGACCGGTCGGTGATCGTCGTCTCGGAGACCATGCTTATGTTGTTGAACTGGGGATGCGCCTTCAGATCGAAGGCGTTGGCGTAGAGACCGATCGGTAGCCCGACTGGCTTGACCGCGACCACTTGCTGGACGACCCGCTTGGCCACCGGGTGCTCTCCCGTCGAGGTGATGACGAAGTAGGTGAGGTCGCCGCCCTGGCCGGGGTGCGGTGTGGTGGGTCGGTTGGCGCAGGCGGCCGGCGGGAACCGATCCGCCGCGTTCGCCGCGAACGGGTTGTAGACCGTCAGTGTGGCGGTGAAAGTTCCCCCACCGACCTGCCCCGGCGGTAGAGACAGCGGAGCCGTCCCGTTGGGTATCACCCCGGCGCAACCTGCCTTGTTGAGAAGGTTGTAGTTGACCTGACCGCTGCGCATGTACTGGACGAACCGATCGACACCGGCCTCCGCGTAGGACAATGCCTCGGCGGCCTTGCGGTCGTCGCGTCCGGAGTGGAAATCCTTGATGGTCGCGAAGGCGGCCACCGTGGTCACGGAGGTAAGGGCGGCTCCGATCAGGATCACCGTGACCATGGCGACCCCCCGCTCGTCCTTCTTGAATCTCATCTTCCTCACCCCGATCATCTGTTGTTCCTGAGTTGGGCTTCCGCGTAGAAGTTCTCGTCGGATTCGCCCATCCTGATCGTCAGGGCGACCCTGACGCTGTCGATGAAGTCCAGTTCCTGGCCGTCCACGATGTTGTTGTTGTTGCCGACGCCGGGGGCATCGTCGAGCTCGGCCGCGGTTGTCACTCCGATGTCGTTCGCCGAACTCGTGTTGTACTCGAGCCTGCTGCTCGCGAAGGAGAAGATGTCGTGACAGGTGCCGTCGGTCTTGCGGATGCAGTCGACGCCACGCATCATCACCTCGGAGTCCACGCCGTTGCTGGCGGTGATCGTCCCATTGCCGTCGGCGGCTTCGTTGAACGTGAAAGTGAGCGTTTCGTAGTTACCGTACGACTCCGAGGGCTGCGCCTCGATCGTTCCGTCACCGTCGTAATCGGACGCAACGGTGAAAGAGGTCGCCGAGACGTTCGTCAAGTCGTTCGATTCACGCGTGTCCCGCACGATCCTGTTCAGTCCCATCCGTGCCTCCTCCGAGACCTCGACGACCGAGCGGGAGGTCTTCGAGCCCCGCGTCACGGCCATCAGCAACTGGAAGAAGGCAGTGGTGACGACAGAGAGGATGAACATCGTCACCAACATCTCGATCATCGTGAAGCCATCCTCGTTCCTAGACACGCTTGTCCACCGCCTGACAGGACAGTTTGCCGACCGTGATCGCCAAACGGGTCTCGGGATTGTCCTGGTCGGTGAGGGCGGCGACCATCGTGATCGCCTTGTCCGTTCCCGCTTGGGCGCTCGTGGCGTCCGTGGAGTCTGTCATCTGGGGATTGGACGACAACGTCTGCAGGTAACCGAGCTTCCCCGCGGCGGGATCGTCGAACAGAAAGACATCTTCGTTGTCACCCTTGGAGGAGTCGAAAACGCGGGGGTTCTGGGTCATCAAGCCGGCGAGCTGATCTGTGGCAGAGGTTGTGGTAGAGCCCGACAGAGGGATCTGAACGTAGCCTCCATCACTGGTGCTGTCGTTGTTGAAGTTATCTTTCCAGTAATTGAAGGTGGCCGACCAAGACCCGGTGGCCACGCCCGCCGTCCCGTTCGCGGTGCAACTCACGTCGGCTCGGAAGTCCGTGATGAAGACGACGCCCCTGTTCCCCCCGCTGCCGTTGGCGAAGGTCACCGGCAGGAAGACCATCTTTCCGACTTCCGCGTGCGCTACCGCCTCGACCTTACGGAGGTTGGTAGGCAGCATGTCGGTCGTGACCACGCTGCTGTTGCCCATGATCTTCGTGGTCGATGTCGGTTGTGCGAAGAACAGCGGCTTGTTGTTCACGAGCTGTAGCTCTGTCCGCTTGCCCGTCGATGCCTGGTTGTCGAACCAGAGGACGTCGTTGTTGTTGCTTCCGGTATAGCGGAAGTTACCGGCCGCCTGGGGCAACTCGTTCGTCACCGCGACCCCGGGGGAGGGGGTAGACGACTCGTTCACGATCGTGGAGTCGAGGAACGCGATGGGAAGGCTGTTGAGGTCGGGGTGCACCACCGTGAATCCGCTCTTGGAGCTCGCGGTCGGCGTGACGTTGGGCGGAGTGCGCAACGACGACTCCGCGGCCGCGTTGTCGGAGATGATCGAACCGGGCGTCGTGCCGAACTCCTGACGGGATAGCGTCACCCGGCCGGCACTTACGTGCTGCGTCGCCGCGGCGAACGCTTTGATCTCGGCGTCTGATTGGCTGCGGCCGACCACGCTCCGGATGTTGCTCAACCGGTCGGTGCTCTCCTGGAAGGCACTGAGTCCCTCGATCGTGAAGTCGACCATTGCGGTTGCCCGAACGCGGTCGGGTGTCACCCTGACGTCACCGATGATGGTGGTGAGCTCGAACTCCTTCGGTGTCCCGCCTTGCGTCCAGGATGCCTTGGTCACCACGCGCAGGAGGTTCGCCGGGGGTGAGACACCCGCTGCTGCGGAGTCGTAGCCCGCCGGTGGCGTCACCACCGCGAAGGTTTCCTGACCTCCGCTTGCCACTGGATTGACGAATGCCGTCGTGAACGTGATCGTGTATCCGGCGGGGATCTTGGACGTGCCGTCGGCGTGCATCGGTGGGCAAGCCAGCGCGCCGCTGGCGGACGGTGTCACCGTCGTGTTCGTGCAGGTCGTGGTGAAGGTCTTCGTTGCGCTGTTGTACCCCGCGAGGAGGTTGGGGAAGTAGAAGTCCAGAACGTCTCGTCCCGGCGCGTTGTCGTAGTAAGGAAGTCCCCTGATCCTCTCGACCGCCTCCTGAGCGAGGTTCTTGCCGACGTTCAGTTGCCGCGACAGCGTCGCCCCCCGCATGGAGCCGAGAAGCGTGGGGACGAGGCCGAGCGAGATGATCGTGAAGATGCTGATGGCGGCCATCGTTTCGATAAGGGTGAAACCCCTCTGACCCGAGCGGATCCTCCTGAACATCACAGCTCCTCCACTCGTCCGGTGATCGGCAGGACTTCCAGCGACACCTCTTTGCCGGGCAGGCTCTGGTGCTCGAGCGCGAGGGTGCCCTCGGTCGCGGTGTTACGTGCGAAGAAGAAAGCGAATTCGTCCGATGTGGCGCCGGTGATCTGAGAGCGGCAGAGGGACGTGATGCCGGTGACGGCCTCGAACGTGACGGTCTTTACCTTGACGCCGTCGTTGAAACTCATCGGCGTTATCTCTGCGCAGGTGTCGTCGGCAGTAGTCGTGCTCGAATGTGGATCGAACTCCACGATCCCCCACTCCGACTGCCCCAGCCGGAAACGGACCCCCCAAACCTTCGGGTGGCTCTCCGAGATGACCCGTTGCTGCACTTGGCGCAGTTGAGCGACGGCATCCTCGCGCGCTCCATGGAGGGTCTGGGTTAGCCAGAAGTTGCGAAGGGCTCCTGCCGAGAGGCTGAGCACCATCCCGGCGAGGGCGATCACCATCAGGATCTCGA
>JBOGXG010000401.1:0-11418 GCA_050694195.1 Actinomycetota bacterium
CGACCTGCCCCGCCATCTCGCCGACGAGGTGGAGCCGCTACTCCACCGCTTCCCCAACGTGATCGCCTGGGTCAACGGGCACACGCACGAGAACATCGTGGAACCTCGCCCGAGTTCGACGGGCGGAGGGTTCTGGGATATCGGGACCGCCGCTCATATCGACTGGTCGTGCCAATCTCGTCTGCTGGACGTCGTTGATAACAAGGACGGGACCCTCTCGATCTTCGGCACGATGGTGAACCACGCGGCCCCCGCGGCCCCCGGAGCCGAGCCGGACACGGTCCTGCGTCTGGCGTCCATCTCTCGTGAGCTTGCCGCGAACGACTTCCAGTACGGCTTCGAGTCGAAGGGACCCGGCGAGGCGAAGGACCGCAACGTGGAGCTTCTCATCAAGGCTCCGTTCACCGTCAAACCCGGCAAGGCCCCGAAGCGCGTCGCAACCTCCGTCTAGGTCGAGTATCCAGAGACCTCGATCGGACGCCACGCCACTTGAAGATCGGACGTACGTCAGCGGCGGCCTATCGAGTGGAGGCGTAAGGCCTCGGCCACCGAGTTCAAAGTGTCGTCGTCCTTCACTTTGATAAGTACGTACTTCGAGGTCCGGGGCGGGCGCGCGTCCTCGGGGACGCCGGCCCGCTCGCAGATCCTCTCGATGCGTTTCACCTCGGTGTCGGTAGCCCCATAGAGATAGACGCTCAGACCTGTCGCGGTCGGGAGGAAGGCGGCGATCTTGCTCGCTCCGATGATGACCTCCACCGCGCCGTTCCCGGAGAGGAGACCGCGCGCGCTCTCGGACGACACCTCCTCCAACCATCCGGGGAGTCGATTTCTGATGGATGCGGCCCATTCGTTACGAGCGTCCGTTTTCGGACGTGGGCCTGGGAATCGAGCCATCTAACGAACCTAATAGCTCCGGTGGACTATTTGTTGGCGGGTATGAGGTGCGAGAATGGCTAGACCGATACGAGGGGACGGTCGTGCGCGCAACGTGGTTCGTCTTATGAAGTACAGGTTCCCGGTTCTCTTCGCGCTTGCCGCTGTGATGTTCTGCGCGGCGGTCTCGTCGGTGCCTTTCTCGGCATCGACTGCGGGTGCGGGGGAGCCCGATCCTTTCGTCACCGAGTCGTTGGCCGCGCTCGACGGACTCGTGTCGAAGGAGAACTGCGTCGTGCACGACGCGGCCGACGATGACGTGGCCAACGGGGTGGAGCTCCCGTTCGTCAGGTGCGACGACGGCGTTCCGCCCTCAGGAGGCGGGGAGGCGGGGATCCCCGTCCCCGCGAAGTACGCCGCCGACGAAGACGGGAACGACTGGGCGGGGCTGCGCCCGCCGGCCTCGGTCGAGGAGACCGCAGAGGCCGATGCCACCGACGACCTCCAACCCGAGGCCGACAACCGCATCACGTTGGACGTCGACATCACGCTTCCTCCGAGCCGCCGTGTGGTGAAGGAGTTCGGACTCGATGTCGCGACGGTGAAGAAACCCAAGCGCGGCTTCCCCGTGATCGTGTTGATGCATGGTTGCTGCGGTGGGAGCAAGGTCAGCTGGGAGGCTACGACCGTCGACGCCGAGCGTGAGCACTGGCACCACTCGAACGCGTGGTGGGCGTCGCAGGGGTACGTAGTCGTCACGTACACGGCACGCGGCTTCCGCAACGAGAACGACGAGGGATCGACTGGTACAACGCAACTCGATTCCCGCCGCTACGAGATCAATGACTATCAGTATCTGATCGGATTACTGGCCGACCACGACGCCGATAGACGCGCGACCGGCGAGCCACCACTCCTGGGCATCGATCCAAAGCGCGTGGGGGCCGTGGGGGGTTCCTACGGAGGCGGATTCACCTGGCTCGCGTTGACGGATCCTTCGTGGGCCAGTCCCGCCTTCGCGAGATCCATGAAACTGGCCGCGGTGGTACCGAAGTATGGCTGGACCGATCTCGTCGAGGCGCTCGTGCCGAGCGGGCATTACCGGGACACCGCGGCGGAGCGGCCCTCGAGGACGATCGTCGCGCCGACGAAGCCGGCGAAGGCAGCGTCGCGCCACCCCATCGGCGTCATGAAACAGTCGATCGTGGCCGGTCTCTATGGAACGGGCAACAACTCGACGGGCGACCACACGACGTTCCCTCAGTACGTGCACGACGCCGTTCTGAGGCTCCAGCAGGGAGAGCCCTACGACGGGGACGAGCAGATCGAGGCCCTCCTCGAAACCTTCCTCAACGACCGCAGCGCCTACTACCAGGGTTCGTTCTGGAAGGCGGTGAAGAAGGGTCTCGAGGTTCCTCTCTTCGCGGCGGGGGCGTGGACGGATCCACTCTTCCCAACGATCGAGACACTTCGCTTCTACAACAAGTTGAAGGCGCTCGATCCGGACTATCCCGTGCAGGCCTACTTCGGCGATTACCAGCATTTCACGGCGAACAAGGCCAAGGAGTGGGGCGATCTGTGTGGGGACGACCATCACGTCTGCACGATCGACGACTTCAGAGATTCCGAGGGCGAGGTGAACTTCGCGAAGGCTCCCTCGCGGGTTCGGAAGGGCATCGATACGCGGATCAACGCGTTCCTCGACCACTTCCTCAAAGGGAAGGGGCGGCGTCCCAAGATGAACGTGACCTCGACGACCACCATCTGTGCGGCGAACGCGACAGAGGACTATCCGGTCGACGAACCCGGCGTGGAGTATCGAGCCTCGACGTGGCGCGGGCTGACGGCCGATCCCTTCGTCTTCGGCTGGGAGGGAGGGGGATTCGTCACGTCGGCCGCGATCGACGCACATGCGCCCGATAGCGACCCGGTCGTCCGAGACCGGCAGACGGATAAGTGCTACACCACGGCTCAGACGAACCCCGGCATCGGGGTCGCGCATCTGGCCACGGAACCGCTCGCAGTCGAGATGACCATGATCGGTCTCCCGGTTCTAGACCTCGACTTCGACACGACCGACGGCGAGTTCTGGGTCAGCGCGCGGCTGATGGATGAGGATCCCGACGGCAACCTCACTCTAGTGAGCCGTGGCTACTGCAAGTTCAATGGGGACACGGATCCCGACGCGACCTGCGATAACTTCGCACTGCTCGGCAACGCCTGGACGTTCGAGAAGGGCCACCGGGTCGTCGTCGAGGTGAGCCAGTCGGACACGCCGTTCCTCAGGAAGCCCAATGCGCCCACGTCGATGACGATAAACGCGGCGAACGTGTCGCTGCCACTGGCGAAACCGAGCCGCCGTCACGACTTCCGCGACTGATCCGGATCTCTGCCGCGAGGCGGCAGTCCGGCGTCGTACCGATCGGACCGATTCGCCGAAACTGCGAACCAGCGAGTAATTTTTGTCTCAGATGACGGTGAACACGCTGGCGCGGCTGGTCGAGACCCTGGGTCGCGGGGTCCTGGGAGTCGCGTGCGCCCCCCGGGGGCTGGATCTCGAGGTCCACGACGTCGTCGTCCACGACCCCCTCGACCCCTTCGACGTGACCAAGGGCGACCTCGTGGTGGGGGTCGGCCTGGCGCCGGGCCCCTCGACCGACACGCTCGTCGCGGAACTGGCGGCGAAGTCGGTAGCAGGGCTCGTGCTGAAGAGCACCTCGCTGGCCGACGGAACGGTCCTCAAGGCTGCGGAGCAAGGCTCTCTCGCCCTCCTCTCCGTGCCGGCCGGCGCCTCCTGGTCGCAGATCGTGCAGCTCGTGCAATCGGTGCTGTCGCACGGCACCCTCGCCGACGATGAGCTCACGGGCCCCCTGGCCTCCGATCTCTTTGGTTTGGCCGATGCGATAGCCGATCTCATCGACGCACCCGTCACGATCGAGGACCGAGGCTCACGCGTCCTCGCCTATTCCGGTCGGCAGGACGAAGCCGACGCGGCGCGCGCGGAAACGATCGTCGGGCGCCACGTTCCCGAAAGGTTCGTCAGCCGCCTCGAGGAGCAGGGCGTTTTCCGTAGCCTTCGTAAGAGCGCGGGATGCGTCTATATCGACAAGATCGCCGACGATGTCTTGCCTCGGATCGCGGTGGCGGTACGTGCCGGTGATGAGATGCTGGGTTCGATCTGGGCGGCGGTGCCGTCGCGTCCGGAGCCCGATAAGGAACGAGCCTTCGCCGAGACGGCGAAGGTGGCGGCACTCTATCTATTACGTCACCGGGCAGGCGCCGACGTAGAGCGCACGCTTCAAGCGGATCTCCTCGCCAGCATCCTTCAGGGAACCGCCGGCGCCCGGGAGGCCGCGACCAGACTGGGACTGGTGGGACCCGGCTACCGCGTCATGGCTCTGTCGGTTCCCGAGGCGACGGATGGGGATGCCGGACGGAACCCCGAGCAACTGCGGGACGTGCTTGCCGTGCATCTATCGACCTTCCGCGTCCGAGGTGCGGCCGCCGTTCTCGGGGGACTCGTATTCGCAGTTATCTCCTGTGAGGCGGACGAGGTTCGCTCGCAGGAGCAGACGCTCCGCCTCGCCGAAGACATCGTGACCCGCGGCGGATCGGGCCAGTTCCCGGGCTCATTGGTCGCGATCGGCGGGTTCGCCGAGGGATTGGGAGAGATTCCGAGGTCCAAACGGGAAGCGGAAGAAACGCTGCGCGTTCTCCGCTCTCGTTCAGATCGGGCGGTCGCCTCGATCGAGCAGGTCCGGCTCCGGGCGTTGATGGCTCGCTTCGCCGAGGACGCGAGCGAAGATCGGGATATCTTCGAAGACACCATCGCGCCGCTCATCACCTCGGATCGAGAATCGGGCACGTCCTATCTAGCGGCCCTCGGCGCGTACTTCGACAGCTTCGGCGATTACACGGCCGCGGCCGCCCGGCTGCACATCCACCCCAACACGCTCCGCTACCGGCTGCGAAGGGCGCAGGAGATCACCGGGGTGAAGTTGAGCGACCCGGAGGATCGCCTCGCCTTGATGCTGTTGCTCCGGCTGGGACGGGAAGGCCGCTAGCGCTCGTCGGATCGACCAAAGGGTGACCGCTCTTTCTCCTTTCTGACGACGGAGGTCCCACCCTCGGAGGCGAAGGGAATCCCCCAGAGGCCATCGCCCATCGAGAATGGAGTCACGCACATGCCCCGGGTCGACCGCGAACCCCGCGCCCGAGTGGGGGGCTGGGCGCAGCGTGTCCCGCAGGCATCGGGACGGACCTACCTCGCGGTCGCGTTCGTGGCCGCGCTCTCGGCGGCCGTCACGGTCGTTCGAGCCACCGACGACGCGCCGGTCGCCCCACGCGGCGGTCATTCGCACGGTCTCACCGTGCCGCCCACGGTGCAGCCCATCGGCTCGTTCGCCGACGCCACGCGCGATCCCTCGGGACAAACGGGTTCGGGGGGACGCGCCGTCATTCACCGAGCGGGGGCCGATATCGTTCGTTCCCCCGCAGCCGCGCGACGTGCCCCCGACGCACGTCTCCACCGGACCGGTTTCCTCACGTTCGAGCCGACCATGGGGATCACGAAGAACGGAACGATCCTTACGAACGCGCTGAGCGGCGATCTGAACGCACCCGAGATCATCCGCTCCACCGACGGGGGCCGGACATGGAAGAGCGTGTTCGCGAACCACAGGATCACTTTGGATCCCTACATGTACGTCGATCCGGACACATCGAGGGTCTTCGCGAACGACCTCTCGCCCCAGCCGAACTGTCATCTCATCTCGGTGAGCGACGACAACGGCAAGAACTGGACGACCAACCCTCCGGCAGGATGCGGACATAACGCCGATCACCAAACGATCTTCGCCGGGCCGCCCCCCGAGGGCGGAAGCCGGCCGTCCGGTTATCCGAACATCGTCTACCTGTGCTCCATCGGGGCCGGCGTAAGCGTCGCGTCGGGAGGCTCCGTTTGCTCCAAGTCGACCGATGGGGGCACGACGTTCCTCCCGACAGGTGAGCCGGCGTTCGTCGACGATCCTCGCCAGCCGGGTGATTACGGGGTACCGGGGCTGTGCAACGGCGCCAACGGGCACGGGTGGGTCGGCGAGGACGGCACCGTTTTCCTGCCGCGCGGCTGGTGCGGGCAACCATGGCTCGCGATCAGTAAAGACGAGGGACTCACCTGGACGCGCGTCCAGATCTCCGACCTCGGGATGCCATGCTGCGGCGCCCTCAACGGACAGCGCAGCGAGTTGTTCAGTCACGAGGCGGGTGTCGTCTCGGACGAAGCCGGCAACATCTATTACACATGGGTCGCGGCGGATCGCCTCCCGTACCTGGTCGTGTCGCGGGACGGCGGAGAGACGTGGAGCGAACCACTCATGATCGGCCCGCCCGGCCTCATGGAAGCTCTGCTCCCAGGGATCACCATCGGCGATCGCGGCAAGATCGCCGTCCACTACATGGGTAGCCCGAACTCGGTGTGGGACGGGGACGAGGTCACCGGGAGCTACGAGGACACCACGTGGAACGCGTACGTGACGATGACGGTCGACGCACTGGACAAGGATCCGATCTTCTACACGGCAACGATCAACGATCCGAAAGAGCCGCTGTGGCAGGGGGCGTGTGGACCGGATCCCGCGCGCTGCGGATGGGGCGACTTCTTCGACATCGTCGTTCATCCGGACGGAACGCCGTGGTCGGTCGCGGTCGATCTGTGCACGAAGGACGGTTGCGGCGGAGGAGGAGAGGCCATCCTCGGGCATCTCGTGGGAGGTCCTTCTCTGCGGTGAGGTCTCGGACGGAGGGGGAGTGAGAGAGGTGGACGCTATTCGGAAAACGGCACCGGCGGTCTTCGCCGCGCTGCTGCTCGTTGTGAGTCTCGTGCCCGGACGCGCTGCGTCACTGACGAAAGACGATCGGCACGACCATCACTCACATCCGGGTCTGCTGCGCGGTGGAGACCCGCTGGCGCCGCTCGCGGGGGAGGACGGTTTCCCGACCCGCAAGAACGGTGACGGGCAGAGGGACTCGGGGGGCCGGGCCATCGTGCATCGCGCCGGCGGCATCGAGATAACCACCGAGAAACTCGTCTCGGCCGCGCCGGACGGCCGCTTCTACCGCCTCGGGATCAACGGCTGGGAACCCACGATCGGTGTCGACGACAAGGGGCGCATCTTCTATCAAGCGCGGAACGCCGATCTTGCACCACAGGTCATGCGTTCGACCGACGAGGGACATACCTGGAAGATCGTGTCACCGACGATCGCGGGTGTCCCCACGCAACCGATAAGCCTCGATCCCCTGCTGTACCTGGACAAGGACACGGGTCGTGTCTTCACGAACAACATCCCGCCGGATGTGACGTGCCAGTACATCTCGTTCACGGACGATGCCGGGGAGTCGTGGACCAACACCGGTATCTGTGGTCACTTCGATCACCAGAACATCTTCACGGGCCCTCCACCGGAAGGCGGAGACCAGCCGAGCGGTTACCCCAACGTCGTCTACTTCTGCGCGATCAATCTGGTTGCCCTCTCGGGAACCTCGACGGCGACGACCTGCGGCCGCTCACTCGACGGAGGTCTCACATGGCTCCCAACGGGCCAGCCTGCCTACCTCACCCCGGTCCCGCCGCGCGACGATCAGTCCGATCCGTGGTGCGACGGAGCGGTCGGACACGGCTTCGTGGGAGACGACGGGACCGTCTACCTGCCGCGCGTTTGGTGCGGGCAACCCTTCGTCTCAATCAGCAAGGACGAGGGTCTCACGTGGGATGCCGTTCAGGTCGCCGACAACGGCGGTCTCGGACACGAGGCAGGCATCGCGGCGGACGGCAAAGGCAACCTGTACTACACGTGGATCGCCGGTGACGGCCTGCCCTACCTCGCGCTTTCTCGTGACGGAGGCGAGAGTTGGGAGAAGCCGATGATGATCGGCCCCCCCGGCATCAAGCGAGCGAGCCTCCCCGCGATGGACATAGGGGGCGACGGGAAGATCGCCATCACCTACGCCGGTTCGGAAACGCCGGGCAAGAAGACCGAGAAGTGGGAGTGGCACGGGTACATAACGATGACGGCGAACGCTCTCGCGAAGGACCCCGTCTTCTACACCGGGACGATCAGTTCGAAGCGCCACCCCCTGCAGCGCGGTGAGTGTGGCAGGGTCCGCTGTCATACCCTCGGCGATTTCTTCGACGTGACGATCGCGCCCGACGGCACGCCCTGGGCGGCATACGTCGATGCCTGCTTCGACCCGGACGGATGCATCCCGACGTTCGAGAACATCGGCGTTCGAGGCGAGGCGGTAGTCGGCCGTCTCGTGGGCGGACCGTCCCTCAGATGAGCCTTCTCCCTCGCCGACTGGTCGGGCTCCTCGCGCTGACCGTGCCCCTGTCCCTAGGCACGGTCGCGGCAGGGCCCGGCCAGCACGGCGTCACCTCCGACAACGTGGAGCATGTCGCATTCGTCCCCTTCGAGGTCGGGACCGCCACGGGTGCTCAAGTGGTCGGCGACTACCTCTACGTGACGAGCTGGAAGAGCTTCTCCATCTACGACGTCTCCGACCCGCTCGAGCCGCAACTGCTGGCGCAGGAACCGTTCGGCTTCAAGTTCGAGAACGAGAACGTGACCACGAACGGAAGGATCATGCTCTTCGCCGAGCAGGTGCCCGTGGACTCCCTCCACGTGTTCGATGTCGAGGACAAGTCGAATCCCACGGAGATCGCGGTTCTCGACGGCGCCGGAACCCATACCGCAACCTGCATCCTCGACTGTTCCTACTCGTACGGAACCTACGACCTGAACGGGCCGGAGGGGCCTTCGACCGGCGCGACCCTCGTCGATCTACGCGACCCGGCGGATCCGAAGGATCTCGGTCGGTGGAACGAGAAGTTGCCGGCGGACAAGATCCACGACGTGATCGAGGTGTCTCCGGGTCGCGTCCTGACGGCATCCGCGCCGCTCATGTACCTCGACGCGCGCAAGAACCCTCTGCGACCGAAGCTCCTCGCGAGCGGCACGAACATCGAGAAGCGGGAGCACTCGGCGGTCTGGCCCAACCGAGGGAAGGATCGATTCATCATCAGTTCGTTCGAGACGAATGCCACCCCGCGATGTGAGGCCGGCACCGGCGATCTGACCGTGTGGGACGCGTCGAAGTGGCGCCAGACCCATACGTTCACCGAGATCGATCATTGGAGGATCTCGAACGGCACCTACGTCGATGGTCGACCGGCCGCCAACGGGCTTGGCTGTTCCCCGCACTGGTTCCAGGAACACCCCAGTTTCCGGAACGGCGGGATCCTGGCCGCCGGCTTCTACGACCACGGGACCCGGTTCCTTCGCGTCGGTAGTAACGGGAAGATCAGCGAGGTCGGTTACTTCCTACCGTGGCACGGCTCCACGTCCGCGGCGTACTGGCTGACGGATGAGGTCGTCTACTCGGTCGATTACGAGCGCGGCATCGACATCCTTCGCTACAAGGGGAAGCTCTGATGCCGCGGCTCGGCGGACGACCGCGAGCGAGGTGGTTGACCGTTGCAGCCGTGCTTTGCATGGTGACGAGCGCGCCGGTTTCTCGAGCCGCGGTGTCTCAGACCACGGCCCTCGCGGAGACGACGGCGTTCGAGGTTGAAGTCCGGGACGGGGCCGTGCTTCGCGGCCACGTAACTCTGCCCGAGGGAGATGGCCCCTTCGCCACGATCCTCGAGCTGAGTCCCTACTTCAACACCCAGGCGGGCGGCGACTCCTCTGCGGGTCCCACGACGGGCGCACAACAGGAGTATCTGGACGCCGGCTTCGCCATCGCACAGGTCAACATGCGTGGCACGGGTCTCAGCGACGGCTGCCTCCAGTTCGGGAACGCGATCGACTCCAAGGATGCCTATGAGGTCATAGAGGCTCTGGCAGATGGGTCGTGGAGCAACGGCAACGTCGGCATGATCGGCCATTCCTATTCGGCGTGGTCGCAGTACATGGCCGTGGCGGCCGATCCTCCATCGCTCAAGGCCGTCATCCCAACCAGCGGCGTCAGCGATCCCTACGAGTTACTCACCCGACGCGGTGCTCCGATCCACTACGGTCCGCTTCTGGCGCCGGTCTGGACGGTCGCGACCGGATGGGCGGCCAACGAGAACAACGCCGCACACGTATGCGGCGATCTCTACGCGGAACACGTCCAGGGGACGGCCGATCTCATCGACACCGGCGACCGGACCGCCTACTGGAAGGAACGGAACCTCCGTCCGGCTCTCAAGAACACCGATGTTGCGGTGTGGCGATCGAACGGTCTGAACTACTGGGGCGAGGGCCACTGGATGTCGTACGACGGGGAGTGGGACCTCCTCGATCCCGGCCGCACGCGGATGATCCTCGGACAGTGGAGCCACGAGACGCCGACATCGAACCGCGACGATTGGTACGACAACACGATCGCCTGGTTCGACCATTACCTCCGCGGCGCGCCGGCGACCGTGGCGCCCGGTGTCGTCGAGTTCCAGGACACGGCCGGCGGATGGCACGAGGCGGGCTCGTGGCCGCCCGATGCCGACTTCACAACTCTTCATCTCTCCGGCACGTCGCTCGTCGACGGCGCCAAGGAGGTCCAGGAGTCGCAACAGGCGTTCGTGACCGCGCCGGGTGTCGAGCCCGGCTTCGCCTGCGGCGCTCATCAAGCCTTCTACGTGTCTCCGCCGCTTGAAGAAGACGTGGTCCTCGCCGGTTACTTCGACGCGGATCTCACGGTGACGGATTCGATGCCGGGCGGGAACCTCGTCGCGGTATTGCGGCACCTTCCCTCCGAACTGCCGTGCGGCGTCGACGCATCGGATATGCAGTCGCTCCTCGCCGACACCCCGGAGACGGCGGTGGGACACCTACAGATGGACCTGCGTCATTGGAAGACCCCCGGGAAACATCGCGACTTCCCCGTGTTGGAGCCGACCAAGGTGTCTGTTCCGAGCGGACCGTTCGCCTCGTTCGTCCCTGCGGGGGAACGCCTTGTCCTCTTCATAGGTGGGGGTTCGGCCGAGCTCGAACCCGATCGATTCCAACCGGCTCTAACCGTGAGCACGGGCCAGCGACTTGCGGGTTCCATCCGCATCCCGGTGTTCAAGGGGGAGCTCAGGTTCGGCGGGGAGTGATGGGGAGGATGGATCCGAACCGTGGGCTCGCCGTCGTCCTCTTCCCTTGCTCGGGGACGGCCTGATCGATGCCGCGCGCGGTGGTTGTCGGCGGAGGCGTGATCGGCCTCGGTTGTGCCTATTCGCTCTGCAAGCGAGATTTCGACGTCACGGTGATGGATGCGGTGGCTCCGGGGGCCGGTGCATCCGAGGGCAATGCCGGATGGGTGACGCCTTCACTTGCGGGTCCCGTTCCCGCACCGGGCATCGTCGGCCAGTCGCTCCGGTGGATGCTGAAGAGCGATAGCCCGCTGTACGTCAAGCCGACGCTCGATCCTCGCAGGATCAGGTGGTTGTTGCGTCTCCTTCGTAACTGCAACGTCGACACTTACGAAGCAGGCTTGGAAGCAACGGCGAGGTTGGGCCGGCGG
>JBOGXG010000402.1:0-9823 GCA_050694195.1 Actinomycetota bacterium
CTCGTAGGTCATGAAAGTCGTCGGCTTGATCTCATTCCTACGAGCATCGAGCCATTCGTTCGCCCACTCCCCGAGTGTCTTCTTCCCGAGCTGGGGATCGACGAACTGGCCTCTGTCGATGTCCGCCTCTACGGAGTCGGCGAAGGACTCCGCTTGGGCCCTCGTCCGGAACGTCTGGGAGCGATCCCTCCGTTGCGGGTCGCGGTAACGAACCTCCCAGGCGTACGACGACCGTGCGCTGGTGCCGCTTCGTTTGACCTTACGGATACTCGCCATCGACCCCATTCTCCGCGCGCCTGTGGGTTTTTTGTGGGTTTTTCCATTGTACGGTTTTCGAGCCCGATGGCGATAGGGCCTCTGACCTGGGGATTTGGCGTGGGTCGCCAGGGAATCGAACCCTGAACCTACGGATTAAGAGTCCGTTGCTCTGCCAATTGAGCTAGCGACCCGACGGGCAGTGTAAAGGAACTCCCCCGGCCCTTCTGCGGGCGCGCGGCGACAACATGCCACCGTAGAGGTCGGCGATGGTGAGATGTTGTGTGGCGCCTGGTTCAAGCCCGCTCGATGGCTGGCTTGCGCCCTTCTTACGGAGGCGGTGGGACGGTGGCCCAGCACCAGAACACCCCGGTGCCGTCCTTGATCGCCTGCACGACGCACTTCACATCGTCGTTGGGCTCCGCAGCGGCCGGCGTAGCGCCGAGCGGAACCAGCAGCAGGCCCGCCGCCATCGCTGCGCCGATCGTCCTTCGAACCATCTTCATCTCCTCGCGTCTCACTTTTGAATAGCGCCGAGTATAGATAAACCTCGCGAACCGGGCACCCGCTAGTTCACAGCTGAGTACCTGAGAGGGCTTCAACTGTGAACTAAGGGGTGAACGGGGCCCAGGCAGCCCCTGAGGCGGCGAACGGAAGTAAGGAAGATGAGGGGGAGGGCGACCGACCGGATTCGAACCGGCGACATCCTGGACCACAACCAGGTGCTCTAACCATGCTGAGCTACGGCCGCCATGAGGCCTTCAAAGGTTAGCAGTACGGGAGGCGCCGCCTCAGGCCCACTCGGGCCCGCGAGCCTCGGCTATCTCTCGTCTCACGCGGGCCCGCCGGGCGTAGAAGTGCAGGAGCACGATGCCTGACAGGGAAACTGCGGCGGCGGAGATGAAGAGCCCTCGGTACCCGAGCAAGGCGGCGACCGCGCCCAAACTCAGCGCGCCGAGGCCGAAGGCGAGATCGAAGAAGGCGGTGAAGGTTCCGACCACGGCGCCCCGCTCGGACGTCTTCGTTCCGCTGATCGCCAGCGTCATGAGGGCCGGGAACGCGAGGGCTTGGCCGACGCCGAACACGGCCGCTCCAACGAAGATGCCGGCCGGCTCGCTCCACGCCGCGATCGTGGCGAGGCCGACGGTGGAACAGGAGAGCGCGGCCGTACCGGCCGTCCGAGGACCGAGAACGTCGGGCAGACGGGCTCCGAAACTTCGGATCGCGAGGACGACGCCGGAGTAGAGCGCGAACACCAGCTTGGAGCCGTCCATCCCGATGTCGAGCGCATACAACGGTATGAACGTGCTGAAGCCGGATAGTCCCCAGATGCTGGTTGCGAGGATCGTTCCCGGCATGAGCCCGGCCCGATGGATGATCGTGTGGCTTTCCGGTGGGTCGTTGCTGAGTTCCTGCGGTCGGGTGTCGGGAACCCGCAGGCCGATGGCGGCGGCGAGGCCCGCACTCGCTGCGGAGGCGAGATAGACGGTGGTGAAGTGGGAGCCATCGAGGAGCAGTTCCCCTATGACGGGACCCACAGCAAGCCCGGAGTAGAGCGCGAGGGAGAAATAGCTGAGCGCCTCGCCGCGCCGCTCGTCGGGTGCGAGATCGTTGATGGCACTGGCCGCCCCGACGTAGAAAGCGGCCTCGCCGGCCCCCGTGAGCAGGCGCAGCAACAGGAGCGGGACGAGCGACGTCGCCACGGGATAGAGGGCGATCGAGACGCCCACGACAAAGGCACCGCCGATCATGAGGATCCGCCGCCCGCGGCGATCCCCGACCCGTCCGATGAACGGACGCAGCGCGACCGCGGCGAGCGCGAACGATCCGATGGCGAGGCCGACGGATACCGAACCGCCGCCGAGGGGGCCTTCCACGTAGCGGGGCAGCGTGGGGAGGAGCGTTCCGATCGAAACGAAGTAAGCGAACGTGGACAGCGTGATCAGGACGAAGACGGGGGTGATCAGACGCGCCTTGGGCGCGCCCTTATCCGGCCTCTTTATCGTCGTTTCCACGGATCCCCTCGGGACGTCGTCGCTGAAGACCGCCGCTTGGAGCGGTCACATCAGCGAACGCTGACCCCACCCCGGTCTATTCCGGAGAACGGTGCAAGTCGCTCCTCTTAGCGCTCCCGGCCCATTATTGCGAGCAGCTTCGTTTGGGTATCGGCCGCCTCGCTCACCGCGATCGGAGTGCCGAACACGCCGGAGCCGGCGATCTGCTTCTCGCGCGGCTTGACCATCGAGTAGCAGACCTCGACCAACTCGGCGTCCAATGTGTCATCGGCACCGATGCCTCGAGCGAGGTCCCACGAGTGGATCACATGGTCGGTGAATAGCTGGCCGACGTATTCCGTGGCGGGGATCTGCCCCCACGATACGTTGACGATCCGATCGAGCGCGCCCTCGGCCTGCACCGCGTTCGAGGCCTCTTTCTTGGCGAGTTCCCACGAGCCCTTCGGATCGTCGCCGAGGAGGTCGCCATCGAAGCGATCGCCGACCTCCTCGATCGTGGCCCCCTGCATCAGGGGGACCGTCCACCTGTCTTCGTTCACGATGTGGTTGACGAGGTCGCGCACCGACCATTCCGAACACGGCGTCGCGTTTCCCCACTGGTCGGAGCCGATTCCCTTGACGCGCCGGTCGAACTCCTCGAGCGACCGTTGATGGAGTTGTTGGAGGTTCTCCGTCATGGCGAGTACAACTGGGGCTCGGTGAGATCGATGTACTCGAGGTTCTTCATCAATGCACCCATCTCGTTCATCGACTCCTGTGCTTCGGGAGGAGCCCCTTGGCTCTCGCCCGCTCGCGCCTCCTTCTCGGAGGTGAAGTAGATCGTCTGAACGAATTCGTTCCCATCCCAGGTGACCAAGCCGCCCATCAGGTCGGGGCGCATCTTCGCCATCTGGTTCTCGTCCATGGATTGCCACATGGCCCGGAGCTTCTCCTTGTCGGTCACGCTTCCGGTGATGATCTGAACGAAGCCGGCGCTGTCGTCACCGCCGCCCATCCACTCTTCGACATCGGTGGAGTCGAGGAACGTCGGCTCACCGTCGAGATGGGTCGAGAACTCCTTGAACCAGGCGTCCTGTTCGGGCCGCTCGTTGTTCTTGCGCGCCGCGGCCTCGGATTCGAAGCGCGCCACGACGATGAACTGCCCGTCTTCGGTCACCCCGGCGGTGGAGCCGAGGAAGCCGATCGCTCCGGGCCCGATCTCCTCCCGCCACCTGTCCATCTCCTTGCGGAGTCCCGGACCGTCTTTGGCGCGCCCTCGGATCACCTGTACGAACATACGGCCACCTCCCTACGCTTGACCTGCTCTTAGGTGTTCACGCTACTCCTCGGGTATGACTCGTCAAGAGGGCGTCGTGCCCCCATCGAAACAAGCTGAGCCCGGTGTCTAAACTGGTATGAAAACGTCTATCCGTCCTGGTGGTGGAGTGGTTGGAGAAAAGTATCGAGCCAGAGGAGTTCGGTCCGAATAGCTGGCTCGTCGACGATATGTACCAGCAGTACCAAGAGAATCCCGCGTCGGTCGGCGAGCAGTGGCGTGAGTTCTTCGCCGATTACCACCCCAACTCGCCGGCCCCCCGACCCAGGGCGGAGAGCGGCGAGGCACCGGCGCGCGCCGATGGGGCCGCGAGGGCGGAGACGCCGCCGATCGCAGCGGTCCCGGCGAAGGCCGCTCCTTCCCGGCCCACCGAGTTGCCCGAGGGGGCCGTCCCGCTCAGGGGCGTCTCGGCCCGCATCGCGGAGAACATGGAGGCATCCCTCAGTGTCCCCACCGCGACCTCCGTCCGCTCGATCCCGGCGAAGCTTCTCGAGGAGAACCGTCGCATCATCAATAGGTATCTCGCGCAACGGCGCGGTGGGAAGGTCTCGTTCACCCACCTGATCGGGTTCGCGATAGTCCGCGGGCTGGAGGCGCGTCCCGCGATGAAGGCCAGCTTCATCGAATCAGGCGGGGAGCCCTACCTCGTGCAGAACAAGCAAGTGAACTTCGGCTTGGCCGTGGATATCGAGAAGAAGGATGGCTCGCGTGTCCTTTACGTCCCCAACATCAAGGACGCGCAGGACCTCGACTTCGCCGGTTTCTGGGGTTGCTACGAGGATCTCATCAAGAAGGTGCGCGCCAACAAGCTGACGCCCGAGGATTTCGCGGGAACCACCGTGACGCTGACCAACCCCGGCACCGTCGGCACCGCGTTGTCGGTACCGAGACTGATGAAAGCGCAGGGCCTGATAGTCGGCACCGGTGCGATCCAGTACCCGCCGGAGTACGAGGCGGCCGATCCCCGATCGCTCGCCGAGATCGCGGTCAGCAAGGTCATCACGATCACCTCTACCTACGATCATCGGGTCATCCAGGGGGCCGAATCGGGCGAGTTCCTCAACTACATCCACCAGCTCCTCCTCGGAACCGACCGTTTCTACGACGAGATCTTCGCCTCGCTCAAGATCCCTTACGAGCCGGTCCGGTGGAGTCGCGATGTCTCCTCGATGGACAACGTCGATCTCGCGCTCGAGAAGCAGTCCCGCGTCATCCAGCTGATCAACATGTACCGGGTGCGCGGTCACCTCTTGGCCGAGTTGAACCCGATCGCATACGAGGTGCTCTCCTATCCCGAGCTCGATCTATCCCATTACGGACTCACGGTTTGGGATCTCGACCGCGAGTTCCTCACGGATGGGCTCCTCGGAGAGCACAAGATGTCGCTCCGCGAGATCATCGACACGCTTCGGGATGCTTATTGCGGGACGGTCGGCATCGAGTACATGCACATCTCCGAAGTGGAACAGAAGAATTGGATCCGCGAGCGAGCCGAGACGAAGCCCGAACCGCTGACGCGTGACGACAAGAAGCACGTCCTAGATCGGCTGAACGCGGCCGAGGCGTTCGAGCGCTTCCTTCACTCGAAGTATCCCGGCAACAAGAGGTTCTCTCTCGAGGGGGCCGAGAGCGTCATCCCGATGCTGGACGCAGTGCTCGAGGACGCGGCGAACGACGGCTTGCTGGAGGCCGTGATTGGGATGTCACACCGGGGCCGCTTGAACGTTCTGGCCAACATCGTGGGCAAGCCGCTCTCGGGGATCTTCAAGGAGTTCGAGGGGAGCATCGACCCGGAATCGGTGCAGGGATCGGGCGACGTGAAGTACCACCTCGGGATGACGGGTCGTTTCGAGGCGCGCAGCGGCGAAGCCCTCGGCGTCGTGCTGGCATCCAACCCCTCCCACCTCGAAGCCGTCGATCCGGTGGTCGTGGGGATGGCGCGCGCGAAGCAAGATCTGCTCGGCGTCGGGTTCCACGGCAAGGTCCTCCCGATCCTCCTCCACGGGGACGCGGCCTTCGCCGGTCAGGGGGTTGTGGCGGAGACCCTGCAACTGTCGGAGGTGAACGGCTACCGAGCCGGCGGGACGATCCACATCGTGGTCAACAACCAGATCGGCTTCACTACGCCGCCCAAGTTCGGCCGCTCGACGACCTACGCGACCGACATCGCGAAGATGATCCAGGCCCCCATCCTTCACGTGAACGGAGACGATCCCGAGGCATGCGTCGGCGTCATCCATCTCGCCTTTCAGTACCGTCAGGAGTTCGGCAAGGACATCGTCATCGACCTCGTCTGCTTCCGGCGTCACGGACATAACGAAGGGGACGAACCCGCGTACACCCAGCCGCTCATGTACTCGAAGATCGAGGAGCGGAGGACGGTACGTAAGCTCTACCTCGAGTCCCTCCTCAACACCGGTCAGCTCACCGTCGAGGAGGCCGAGCAGTCGTTCGAAGACTTCCGCCAGCTGCTGCACGGTGCTTTCGAAGAGACGCGCAGCACGGTTCAGAAGCAAGAGGCCATCGACGTGCTGCCGCGTCCTTCGGAGGATCTCGAGCCTCTCGTGGAGACGGGCGTCGAGCGTTCGCGCTTGGAGCACATCCACAAGACGATGACGACCTTCCCCGAGGGGTTCGAGCCGCACCCGAAGCTCAAGCGACAGGTCGAGAAGCGGCAGGGGATACTCCAGAACGATGCCGTCGATTGGGCCGCGGGGGAGGCCCTCGCGTTCGGCTCGCTCCTCCTCGAGGGGTTCCGCGTGCGCTTGGCGGGCCAGGACGCGCGACGGGGAACCTTCAGCCAGCGCCACTCCGTCTTCATCGATTACCGAACGGAAGAGGAATACGCACCGCTGCAGAACCTCGGGCCGGATCAGGCGTCGTTCCGTTCGCTCGACAGCATCCTGTCGGAGTTCGCGGTCATGGGCTTCGAGTACGGCTACTCGATCGCCAACGGTGACGCGCTGGTCTGCTGGGAGGGCCAATTCGGTGACTTCGTGAACGGAGCCCAGGTCGTCGTCGATCAGTTCATCGCAGCCGGCGAGGACAAGTGGCAGCAAGCGAGTGGGCTCGTGTTGCTGTTGCCGCATGGATACGAGGGGCAGGGGCCGGAACATTCGAGTGCACGCCTCGAGCGGTTCCTCACGCTGTCGGCCGAACACAACCTGCAGGTGGCTCAGCCGACGACCGCCGCGCAGTACTTCCACCTCTTACGGCGGCAGATGCACCGCTCGGTGAGGAAGCCCCTGATCGTCTTGACGCCGAAGTCGCTGCTCCGCTCGAAGGCCTCGGCGAGCAAGACCACGGAGTTCGAGTCGGGACCCTTCCGGGAGACGCTCGACGATCCTTCCATCCAGGACCGCGCGGCCGTCAAACGTGTCGTGTTCTGCTCGGGCAAGATCGCTTATCCGCTCCTCGAGGCTCGTGACGAGGAGAAGAAGCCGGTCGCGATCGTTCGACTCGAGCAGCTGTATCCGTTCCCGGCGAGCCAACTCGAAGACATCCTCTCCAGCTATCCGAACGCGGACGAGGTGACGTGGGTTCAGGACGAGCCCGAGAACATGGGGGCCTGGGCGTTCGTCCATTCCAAGATGGCCGCCGGAGGGCCGACGACCGACGGGCACGCCCTCACGCACGTTGCCCGTCACGAGAGCGCCAGCCCGGCGACCGGGAGCCAGAAGATCCACGAGCAGGAGCAGAACGAGCTCGTGGAGAAAGCGCTCTCCATCTAGCCCCTCCGCGCCCAACTTCTCCTGTATCTCTTGACGACGTCAAAGGATGGAGGAGAAGTTCGAGCCGGAAGGTGCCGATGATCGGGGGATGACGGTTAGACGCCCGCTTGCTTTGCTGCTGTGCTTGTTCCTGAGCGCGGGACTGAGTGCCTTCGCGCTGTCGATTGCGCTGGCCGATGACGGCTACGTGTCCGACGATGACGATTCACCCGGCCCCCTCGACATCGCCCGGTTCGGTTTCTTCCAGGAGGAGGGCCGCGACCGCCTCACCGTCGAGATCTTCGAAGACATCGATCCGCAACATCTCGACCAGCAGTTGAACTGGGTCGCCATCGTTCTCGACGACGACGTCGCAAACAACGGAGTTGAGTCCGTCGTTTTCGTGAAGGAACAAGGCGGCGCGCTCGTAGCGCGGCTCTACGGTCCAGGGTCCGTCTGGCCTGAAGAGGAGCGTTACGTCGCCGATCTCGAGGTGGTTTCGGACGGCCCCCGAGCCCTGTCCGTGTTCGTGCCGCCGGATCGGTTCCGACCCTACGCGCCATACGAGCACTGGGCCGCGCAAACCAGCTTCGAGACGATCGGCGAGGACGACCGTGGCTACCCCGAGTGCAATTGGGAGGCTCCGCCACCGAGGCCGTTCCCGGCGAACGGGAAGTGCTACGACGAGTCGAGCGGGGTGACCCCGACGTTCGATCCCAGTCCGACAACGTCTCCTCACACAGACCCGGAATGTGCCTTCGATCAATCGGGCTGCAGGAACACGTACATCTCGATCTTCCGAAAGGACGCGGCCTTCACCGGACGGGTCCACCACGCTCGGGCGCGCTGCCAGCGCCACCGGAAGGTCCATCTGAAGAGAAGCGTCGCCGGGACCGATCCGATCGTCGGCACCGACAGAACCACCACGAACGGAGCGTGGCGGGTGCCGCTAGGTGCCACGGGTGGACGCTATTACGCGGTGACGAAGCGCGCGGAGCGACGGGCCGGCGATTCCTGGGTGGCCTGCAAGCGCGACCGTTCGATCACCGTCTCCGGCTGACCTATTTCTGGTGCGAGAAAGTAACGGATAGCGCTCGGATTTCGACTAGGAAACCGCGGGGTTATCTCGGCCAGTGGTCTAGGACGCCGGCGGTTCGGGCCGCTTGGACGGTTTCGGCCAGCGTTTCGAGAGCGTCGTAGCGCGGCTCCCATCCGAGTTCGGCCCTCGCCTTCGCGCAGTCCATCAACACCGGCACCCTTATCGAGTTCAACCACGACGCCTGAGCCGGCATCAGCGGGAGCCGCGACACAACGTGGACGGTCGCGTCGACCGCGATGTCGGGGAGCGGCACCGAATACCAGCCGAGAGCGCGCGCGAGGTCGGACGTTGTGATGTCGCCGTCGCCGGCCAGGTTGTACGCCCCCGGCCCGCCTTTCCCGAGCACCGCGGCGATCAGCGCGGAGGCGACGTCGTCCTCGTGCACGAGTTGGAACGGGAGCCCGGGGTCGGGGATCACCGGTCGAAGGAGAGGCAGTGAGCCGACCGCCTTGCGGATGGGCGTCGGCAGCTTCTCGCCGATCTGCACGAAAGGGATCTCTTCGATCAGCGACAGCGCGGTCGGTCCCGCGACGATGCATGGTCGGAAGATGTACACGCCGATGTCGGAGTACATCGTGATGTTCGAGAGCATCTCCTCGACCTCTGCCTTCTGAGCCGAGTAGTGATGCTCGTCGGTCCCCCGCGCGGGAACGTCTTCGGTCAAGACATCGGGGTTGTCTTCGTGGAAGCCGTACGCCGCGACCGAGGAGGTGTACACGAGCCGTTTGGCCTTCGCCTCGACCGCAGCCTCGAAGACGTTGCGCGATCCTTCGAGGTTGATGTCTCGGCCCTTCTTCTTCGAAGTGAATATGAGGAAGGCGAGATGCACCACTACGTCGGCGTCCTTGACTAGAACGTCGACCGTCGCCCTATCGAGGATGTCGCCCTGGAGGTACTCGGTCTTCGTCCAGCCCTCCGCGGCGGGATCGAAGGGACGGCGCGCCATGCCGATGATGCGACCGACCGCCGGCTCCTTCTCGAGCGCGCCGATGAAAGCTCTGCCGATGTCTCCGGTAGGCCCGGTGACCGCGACTCGCAGCGCGCCGGCGTCGGGATTATCCACGCGACGGCCGAGGATCGGCGGCGACACTCGGTGTCGTGATGTCGCCTGTGACGTGGTGGACGCGTGGCATCGCGCCAACTCTAGTCCGAGTCCGGGCGGTACTCGGCTCGTTCCGCGGCGCTCAGCGGGTTTTCTGGTGCATCAGATGTGCATATAGCCGCAGCAGTTTTGCGGAAGAAAATAGGATTCGGGGATGCCCGACCTCGCCTCGCTTCGAGAGGACCTCCGCGCCGAGCACGACGAGCTCGATCGCTCGCTCGCGAGCCTGACCGACCGCGAGTGGGACGAGCCGACCCCGGCGCCCGGGTGGAGCGTTCGCGATCAGATCAGCCACCTCGCGTTCTTCGACGAGGAGGCGACCCTGGC
>JBOGXG010000403.1:0-3865 GCA_050694195.1 Actinomycetota bacterium
GGTGCAGGGTCCGTCCCCTGGTCCGCTCCCCACGGCAGGAGTAGGCGGGCCAGGGGCGAATCCTTTATCTCAGCAGGGCTTTCTGAGGGAATCCAAAGGCCCGGCTGGGTACGAACAAAAGGGACAGATCCAGACGAAGGTGAGGGGAATCAGATGCGACGCCGGACATTAGGCACTCTGCTGGCGACGATGGTGGTCGGAGCGATGCTGGTCGTGACGCCCGGCACGGCTCTGGCCGATCCCTACACTCCCGTGACCGAAAGCGTCAGCATCAAGACCGAGTTTGGGCAGCTGTACGTCGAGATCACCCGGCCGGAAGACGACGGCAAGATGGTGAAGGGACCGTCCGTCGTCACGCTCTCTCCCTACTCTGCGCTCGGACGCGAGAACGTCGCTACGCCGTGGGTGCCCGAGGGTTACGTCTCGGTGTTCGCCGACGTGATCGGGACCGGCAACTCCGGCGGGTGTTACGACTACGGCGGCGAGCGCGAGCGCCGGACCGGTTACGAGCTCGTCGAGTGGATCGCCAAGCAGCCGTGGTCGAACGGCAAGGTCGCGATGATCGGCGGCTCCTACAACGGGACGACCGCATGGGCCACCGCCACCGAGCGTCCTCCGCACCTCACGACCATCGTTCCCGAGGCCGCTATCGCGCGCTGGTACAGCTATGCGTACTCGGGCGGCGTCCGCTACAACCTCAACAACGAGTTCCCCGCCGATGAGGGAGTCGACACACCGCTCCTGTTCGACTTCGGCTTCGCGCTCCCACCGCCCCTCGACGTTGAGGATCCTGCGTGGGCCGACAAGGTCGGGTCGACGATCGCACCGTGTGACGAACTGACGCATATGGAGCACGGTTACGACGAGACTCCCGACTACGACGATTTCTGGATCGAGCGTGACTACCTGAGGGATGCCAAGAAGATCGACATCCCCGTTCTCATCGCCCATAACTGGGGTGACTGGAACGTCAAGCAAGAGAACGCGACCATGATGTACAAGGCTCTGGCCAAGTCCAACTCCGAGAAGACGAGCCTCTACATGGGAACCCGGTGGTCCGGTCACGGCACGCCGGGCGGTGACTACGACAAGGTCGTGAGGGCCTGGTTCGATCACTACCTCATGGGCGAGAACAACGGGATCGACAAGCTCCCCGCCGTGACGAGTCAGATGGCCGACTACGACGGCTCGCTGAAGAAGTGGTACTCGGGATCGTGGCCGAAGACGCGCGACTACAAGCTGATCGCGCAACAGTCGCCGCCCACGTCGACGACCGACTACCAGTGGAAGCTCCTCACGACGAAGTACCGTCCCGGTCTCTTCCCCGAGGAGCCCGCCGCGTTCCCGATGGACGCACCGAACGCGGAGTCGCATGCCAACCACCACGGACGTCTCAATCACGAATGGTGGTGGTGGGAGTCGCCTCCGCTCAAGAAGGACACGCGCATCTTCGGCGAGATCAAGATCAAGCTGTGGTCGCGTGTGGATCGCACCTGGACGACCCTCACTCCGGTGATCGTCGACTACAAGCACGAGTGCCACACCTTCATCGCCAACCAGCACGCTCCGACGGCCGAGTGCACGACACAGCCGGCCCCCAGTTCACCCGTGACACCACGGCCCGTCGTTTCGGTCACCCGAGGCTTCCTCGACACGCGCTACCGCAACGGTCTCGCCGAGCAGGTGCCGCTGGAGCCCGGCAAGGAGTTCGGTGCCACGGTAGTGACCAAGCCCCAGGACTACGTGTTCCGCAAGGGTCACTCGATCGCACTCAGCATCATGACGACGAACACCGAGTGGGCGCTCCCCAAGGTTCCGGACCCCACGGGCTCGCAGGATTGTCTGGCCGGCGCGGGCGATGCAGCCCAGGCGCAGGCATGCGAGAAGCTCAACATCATCTGGAACACGAACAAGACCCAGCTCATCCTTCCGATCGTGAAGGGACCGAGGAACCCCATGGATCTGTTCAACTTCAAGCACAAGCACGGCGAGGACTGCACGGTAGACGACCTGCCTGTGTGCCCCTAGGCGCGGGAGGGTAAGAACAGATGGTGCGGAGGAAAGTGAACCGAGCCCTCGTTGCTCTGGTAGCCGTCGGGATGGTGGCTGCGGCCGCTCCCGTGACGGCGAAAACCGTCGGTGCGGCGGCGCCGATCCCCTGTAAGCGCCACGCCATCCGGGTGCTCGGACAGCAGCGGAACATGGAGACGGTCAGCCTCCGGGACTTCTACATCGAGGCGTCGGTCAAGAAGAAGACCTACCGGGTCGGCGACACGATCCAGTTCCCCGTGCACGTCTCCCGGCCCGCCGAGGAGGACCCGTTCGGGCTCGGGATGAGCATGAATCCCGGGAGCATGGGGCCCGTCGAGGAAGCCAACATCGGTGTCGGCCTCCTGATCGGCGACGTCTTCCTGCCCGGCTTCGCGATCACGGACGCGAACGGCGACGCGCTCATCAAGGTGAAGATCGAGAACTACGTGAAGCCGGCGACCGTCGACGCGGCCTTCTACTCGTGGAAGATCGCCGCCGACTCGCCGTGCCTCCGGGTCGAGGAGAACGGCTTCAGGGCCGTCCCCTCGATGTTCAAGATCACCCGCTAACTTTCTAGGGCCGCCCGGTCTCATCGTCCCCGAACGCGGTCTTGAAGCCCTTCAGTAATTCGACCGGGATCGGTACCACGAGCGTCGAGTTCTTCTCCGCCGATACATCCGTGATCGTCTGTAGGTAACGGAGCTGATAGGCGAGTGGGTGCCGCGCCATCACCTCGGCGGCCTGCGCCAGTCGCTCGGACGCTTGGAACTCACCCTCGGCATTGATGATCTTGGCGCGGCGCTCGCGCTCGGCCTCCGCCTGCTTGGCCATGGCGCGCTGCATCTCGACCGGTAGGTCCACGTCCTTGATCTCGACGAGTGCCACCTTGACCCCCCACGGATCGGTGAGGTCGTCGATGATCCGCTGGAGATCCTGGTTCAGCTGGTCGCGTTCCCCGAGGATCGTGTCGAGATCCACCTTCGAGAGGGTCGCCCGGAGGGTCGTCTGGGCGATCTGCGAGGTCGCGTAGAGATAGTTCTGCACCTCGATAGTTGCCCTCACCGGCTCGAAGACTTGGAAGTAGCAAACCGCGTTGACGCGTACCGTCACGTTGTCCTTCGTGATGATGTCCTGCGGAGGAACGTCGAGCGTCACGATCTGCAGGTTGACCTTCACCATCCGATCGACGATCGGGATGAGGAAGAAGAGCCCGGGCCCTTTCGCCCCCGGCAGCACGCGACCGAGCCGGAAGATGACGCCTCGCTCGTACTCCTGCACGATGCGGATCGCGGTTGCGAGGATGATGAGCACCACCACGACGACGACACCCACTATGGCAAGGCTGTTCATGTTTCCTCCCGTTCCCTCAGCCGGCCGACCTGTACCGGTTCACGAAGCTTATGGTGCCGGGGTCGTTTCCTCCTCCTCGTGGATCGGTTCGACGAGAAGGACGAGGCCCTCGGTAGCCTTCACCTCCACCTGCGAGCCGGCCGCGATCCCAGTCTCCATCGTGCGCGCCTTCCACAGCATCCCCTTCGACAGCACCATCCCCTCGGGAGCGATGTCGGTCTGCGCCTTCCCGATCGTGCCGACGATGCTCTCCTGCCCGGTTACCGGGCGGCGCAGGCGCACGCGCAGGGCCGCGGTCATCACCGATACGAAGAAGACGAGGGACCCGATCACAGCCGCGGCGATCGCCCACGGCGACAGCGCCAGCGAATCGTCGGCGCCGGAGAACAGGATGAGCCCACCGAATATGAGCGCAACCACTCCACCGATCGTCCAGATGCCGAAGCCGGCTATCTGGAGGTCGATCACGAAGGCGACCACCGCC
>JBOGXG010000404.1:0-16098 GCA_050694195.1 Actinomycetota bacterium
GTCCACTTCTCTGTCTACTGGTGGCGGACGCTTCATCCCAGCGGGCCCACGCCGGCGAACCTCGCCTCCGGCTCGGGTCTCGGAGGCACCGAGCTGCTCGCCTTCTTCACCGCCCTCGCCGCCTTCACGCTCCTGTTCTCGTGGCTCCTCGCTCTGAGGGTGCGAGTCGGGGAGCTCGCCGACCGGGTCGAGGAGCTGGAGCTCCGCCGCCAGTTCTCGCCCCCGGCCCCCGCCGCCGGATCGGCGGGGCCACCGCTCGGGCACCGGGTCGAGGGGGCCGCCGGATCGTCATGAGCAACCTCGCCTGGTTCTTCATCGCGCTGGCGATCGTCCTCGCTCTGATCGCGGGGTACGCAGCCATCCTCATCACCCGCCACGACCGACTGAGGTCCCGTGTGGAAGCACTCGAGGAGCCGCGTCACTAACGCACTTGCGAGCCGGGTCGACCGGCTCGCGCCCACCGTTCGGTAACTTGCTTTGCGCCTCGTGACGTGGTGAAACGCACAATGTCGCAATCGTGCGCGAGGCGGCCGCGGCTCGTTAGTATGAGATTCGGATGAGCCTCCGCGAACGCTTCTACAAGATCGTCGACGCGCCCATGACCTGGACGCGCGCCATACTCTTGGGAACCGGGGTGTGGCTCTATTCGATCATCTTCATGGGCCAGATCCCCTCGCTGATCATCTACAAGGCCGATCAGTACGTCGCGGAGATCATCGATTTCACGACCAAGATCCCGTTCGTCAACGATGAAGGGCTGAACACCCAGCAGATCAAGATCATCCGAGACATCATCGCCAACGGGTTCCAGATAAACGCCCTGATCGTCCTGCTCGTGGTCATGTACCAGTGGCAGAAACGCAAGCAGAAGAGAACCGGAGCCAAGTCGATCGAGGATCCCGTCAAGGGATACATGCCTGGTAAGTGAGGATCTAGAGGATGCCGAAGCCACCAGAGCCGAAGAAGATGGAGATCATCGAGAAGCCCATCTTCCGTGCCGACTACGGCATGGAGATGGTGGACGCCGACTGGCTGAAGGGCGCCGTCAAGCCGAAGCGTTTCATCGACTTCATCCCCGAGCAGTGCATCCTCTGTGAAGGCTGCGTCGACATCTGCCCCTGGTACTGCATCTTCATGGTGGATCCCTCCGCCGTGGAGGATTCCGGCAACGTCGAGTTGGCGCGGATGATCGACCACCAGGACATCCTTTTCTTGATCGACGACAACGCCTGCACCCGATGCAACCTGTGCGTCGAACGGTGCCCGACCGGGGCGCTCGTACAGAGCGAGGTGCAGGGAGGTAAGAAGAAGACCGGAGCGCGCGCGATGGGGGCGGTTCCTCAGACGCAGAAGGCCTCGTAGGACCGAACAGTGGAAAGGGCAGGTTTTGGCTAGAGAGTCAGGGTGGAACCCGAGGGAGAAACTGGCGGAACGGGTCGACCAGCTTCACGGCAGCCAGTTGTGGCGGGCTATCTTCCGGCCTGGCTCGATCTTCCGCCGGGGTTACGCGGACTCCCCCAGGAACCGCGCCTACGTTGTGATGAACTCGCTGCTGTACCACCTGCACCCGGTGAAGGTGAAGCGGCACGGCGTCAAACTCTCCTACACCCTCTGCCTCGGCGGCCTGTCGTTCTTCCTGTTCATCGTCCTCACGATCACCGGCATCTATCTGATGTTCTTCTACCGGCCTTCGGTTGAAGCCGTTTACGGGGACATGCAGCGTCTGAACACGCAGGTCTCGTTCGGACTCCTCGTAAGGAACATGCATCGGTGGGGAGCGCACCTCATGACGATCACCGTGTTCCTCCACATGGCGCGGGTTTTCTACACCGGCGCCTACAAACCGCCGCGCGAGTTCAACTGGATCGTGGGCGTCATCCTCCTGCTCCTCACCCTGCTCCTCGCCTTCACCGGGTACTTGCTCCCCTGGGACCAGCTCGCGGTGTGGGCAGTCACCGTCGGTACCGAGATGATGAAGAACTCACCAGTCATCGGGGATCAGGTGCAATTCGCCTTACTTGGCGGACCGGTCATCGGACCGGAGACCCTGCTTCGTTGGTACACGCTCCACGTGTTGTTGCTCCCGTTCATCATCGTGATCTTCATATCGATCCACTTCTGGCGAGTTCGAAAGGACGGAGGGATCTCGGGACCCATGTAGGCCCGGCCAATCATGCCGACACCAGACGAGGTCTTCGAACAGGTACTTGCCGAGGAAACCGCCAAGGGTTCCTCCCCGGCGGTCGCGCAAGCTCGCGCCAAGGCGGCCCGGGTTCGAGCTCAGCGCGGCGCGAAGGATCCCAGCAAGCCCGACTCTTCAACCGCGCCGCCGCCGGCGAGCAACCCGCAGGCGAAGGGCGGGGAGAGTGCCGAAGCTCCTGCGGCCGAGGCAAAGCCTGCCGCTGCCGCTGAAGCCAAGCCCGCTGCCGCTGCCGCTACCGCGACGACCCAGGCGAAACCTGCCACCGGGCGGGCGGGTGGACGCGCAACTTCCGGCGCGCCCACCAAGAAGGCGGTCGGCAACGGCGGGACCGCGGTGCCCGAGCGCGTGCAGCGTCTCCTCGCCGTGGTCAAACCCGAAGCGATCCAGAAGGTCGAGCGCCAGCCGATGGACCGCGTGAACGTGTGGCCTCACCTCATGGCCGCAGAGTTCGTATCGCTATTGGTCGTGCTCGCCCTTCTCACGTTCTTCTCGATGGCCGCGGATGCACCGCTTCGCGAACTCGCTAACTTCAACCAGACACCGAACCCGTCCAAGGCCCCGTGGTACTTCCTCGGTTTGCAGGAGCTCTTGCGTTACTTCCACCCGCAGGTGGCCGGCGTCTCGATCCCGACCGTCATCATCATCGGGTTGATGGCGGCACCGTTCATCGATCGCAACCCGTCCACCCGCCCGGACGACCGCAAACTCGCGATCGTGATCTTCAGCTTCTTCATGCTGACCTTCGCGGTCCTCACGATCCTGGGTATGTTCTTCAGAGGCCCCGGGTTCAACTTCGTCTATCCCTGGGACGGTGGCTATCTCTTCTTCGAGCTGTAAAGGAGCATCTAATTGAGTCCCGGAACGATCGCGCTCATCATCGTCGCAGTCAGCATCGCGGCATGGGTCGCGTTCATGGCGAACATCACGATCCGTCGTCAGCGCAAGGCCGCGGCAGAGGCGGCGGTCTCCGGCGCGGCAGACCGAGAGCATCCCGCGGCCGCCGGTGCGATCGAGGCCCCGGCCCCGGGGACGGCGCGCTCCGCGGCCGCTACGGCCGCAAGCGGGGTGACGGTCGAGACCGTTCCGGAGAAGGCCCGGAAGCCGCTGAGCGCCGACCAGCTCGCGGTATCCCGGCGGCAGTTCCTCAACCGGGCATGGTCGCTGTCGTTCATGGGATTCCTGGGCTTCTTCGGGATGAGCTCCCTGGCGTTCCTCTGGCCCAAACTCACCGGTGGTTTCGGCACCGTGATCAACGCCGGTAACTACGACGACATCGTCGCCCAGGTCGGGCCGGACGGGAACTTCATGCCGCTGTTCGTCGCCGAGGGACGCTTCTGGCTCACGTTCTACGAGGGCTCCGGAGAGTCGCCCGTCTACACCGCTGTGAACGCCATCGACACGAAGCTTCAGGCGCTCTATCGGAAGTGCGTGCACCTTGGATGCTCGGTCCCGCATTGCAGCGAATCGATGTTGTTCGAGTGTCCCTGCCACGGCTCGAAGTACACGCTCCACGGGGAGTACTTCGCCGGACCGGCGCCGCGCGGTCTCGATCGCTTCCCGATCGCGCTCGAGGGCGACAAGGTCATGGTGGATACCGGAAGCGTCCAGGTTGGACCACCGCGCGGCACGAACACCTGGGACCGTTTCGCAGGTCCACAGGGGCCGTTCTGCGTGCCCGTGTAGCACCCATATCGATCTAGGTAAAGAAGAGAGGAAAGAGCGGGCGTGGAGTCGAGCGACGTACTACTAGTTGCGATCATCGTTCTCGTTCCGGCCGCGCTCATGTGGGCGATATTCATCGCCCGTACCGGCCGACCCGGCAAACCGCCGCGCCCCAGCCTCGGGATCCCGATGGCGCTTCGGCCTGCGGAGTCCGACGAGAAACTGGAAGGACCCCGGCTCGAGCGGATCCAGGTCTGGGGGGTGATCTCGACCGTCGCGCTGGCGGTGTTCGTTCCGGCCTACTGGCTCCCCGAGAAGCAGCGCCAGGAGCACTTCGTCGAGCGGTTCGATGAGGAGTCGGTCCACCGCGGGGGCCTCATCTACCAGACCCCTCCGGAGCTAGAAGAGGACATCGGCGCGGTCGAGTTCAAAGAACTCGAGGAGGCGATCTCGCTGGGGCAGAACTGCGCCTTCTGTCATGGCGGGGACGCACAAGGGGGCCCGGTGCCGACGGGATACGTGGACCCGTCCACCGGCGAACGCGTGCAGTACAACGCACCTCCGTTGAACAACGTGTTCCAGCGGTGGGACGAGGAGGTCATCCGCTTCACGATCGAGCGAGGGCGCCCCGGGACCCCGATGCCCGCCTGGGGGGTGGAGTACGGCGGTCCGATGACCGAGCAGATGGTGTCCGACGTCATCGCATACCTGCAGGCGGAGTACCCGGCGAACTCGGAGCCTCCGGAGGAGCTCGCCGAGGCATGCGCGAACCCCGACTCCTCGGATGCACTGTCCTGCTCCAGCGGCAGGGAGATCTTCGCCGCGCGTTGCGCCGTGTGCCACGGCCCCGAGGGCCAGGGGAAAGAGGACGACACGCTGTGGTTCCAGGGGATGGCTCTCTGGAAAGGCGACGTGACACACCTCGACGAGAACCTCCACATGACGACGATCATCCAAGGGCGACGGTTCGCGTTCATGCCGGCATTCGGTGAGGCGCCGCCGCAAGGCATCCCGGTGCCGCCCTATCCGCTGTCCGAGGGTCAGATCCGCGCGGTGATGGAGTACGAGCGCAGTCTCGGCGGTGCGAACGGCGACACGGTGGAGGCAGAGTAGATGGATACGACCTTCCTCACCGGATCGGCTGCGTTCCTGTCGGCGGTGATCGTTTTCTGCGGGAGCGTCTTCCTGCTGCTCGCGTTCGTACTGGGCGCCAGGCTGGCTTACTGGGTCACGGCGTCGGTCACCCTCGCGTTCGTCTTCATCATGGGAGCGGTGTGGTCGTACGGAACGCCACTCGGGCCGGTCGGGCAATTACCCGACTGGGAGCCCGTCGATCTCGGAACGTCGGCGGGACAGCTCGACTTCGGACCCGCAGCCGATTACCCCGATGGTGACTGGCATTCGGCGGATCCCGAGAACGACGCCGAGGTTGCCCAGCAGTCGGAACTCGAGCCGGCGTCGGGTGACTACCTCGAAACCCAGATAGCCGAGGGCGAGGTCGAGTCGTTCGCACGGATCGACGACGCCATCATCCAAGAGGACAGCGCGCTCCTGCTCGAGTCGGGCGGAGACGTGTACGGAGCCATCACGTACGAAGAGATCGAGATCGAAGAGGGTGACGAAGAAACGCCCGAACCCGAAGGCACCGGCGAGCCGGTGATCGTCGTGATGTCCTACGACCCGGGGAATCCTTCGGGACCGGCCCGGAAGATCACGGCGGGTACCTTCCTCGTCCTGGTCGGCCACCTGGTCGGTCTCAGTCGCGCCGAGAGGAAGGCCCGGAGGGAGCGGGAGACCGATGAGACCTAGAGGAGGAACCGCGTGAACAGTCGTCCGGAACTTCGACTCGCCTTGTCCGCGGGCCTGCTGCTCTTGCTGTCCGCGTGCACGAGTGGTATCGACGCCGGCAAGAAGGGCGGCATCGCCTTCATCGGGCTCACGATCATGCTCCTCGCGATGCTTTTCGTGCTATGGCTGATCCTCGGCCGCGAGGATTGACCGGACACCACTAACTCGTTCCGAAACACGCGTCGTCAAGTAGCCTCGCGAGCATGGCCCGAAAGCAACCCGAACGCTCCACCCTCGCGGTCAGCGCGGGGCGACCTGCGGAGCAGCCGGGGGGCCCGGTGATCCAGCCGCCGGTCCTTAGCTCCGTGTACCAGGAGGGCGGCGATTACCTGTACTCCCGCGACGGGAATCCCATCTGGGCGGCGTTCGAGGAGACCCTCGGCGCGCTCGAGGGCGGGAGGGCAACGGTGTTCTCTTCCGGGATGGCCGCCGTCTCGGCGGTGGTGAACGCGCTTTGCCCGCTCGGTTCCAAGCTCGTCATCCAGCGGGAGATCTATTACGGGAGCCTCGAGTTATTCGAGTCTCTCCAGGAGAAGCGCCGCGTGACGATCCAGACGATCGGGTTCGATCCCGAGGAGGCCGTGGGGGCCGCGGCAGGAGCGCGGCTCGTGTGGCTGGAGTCCCCGGCCAATCCCCTTCTGTCGATCGTCGACATCTCCGGGCTCGCGTCCGCGGCCCACGACGCCGGGGCCCTGGTGGTCGTCGACAACACGTTCGCAACGCCGATGCTGCAACAGCCGCTCGACCTCGGAGCCGACATGGTCGTACACAGCGTCACGAAATTCATCGCGGGACACTCGGATCTCGTGATGGGGGCCGCCGTCACCAGGAACGAAGCCCACCGCCACGCGATGCGCAAGGAACGAACGACGGGAGGGGCCGTCCCCGGGCCCCTCGAAACCTTCCTTGCGCTGCGGGGCCTCCGTACGCTTCCCGTTCGGATCGAGAAGGGACAGGCGAATTCCCTCGAGCTGGCGGGACGCTTGGAAGAACATCCCCGCGTGCGCCGGGTCTACTACCCCGGTCTCACATCGCATCCCGGTCACGAGCTGGCGCGCAAGCAGATGGATGGGCCGGGAGCGATGCTCGCCTTCGAGGTCGACGGCGACGCCGAAGCCGCCGACCGCGCCTGCGCCGCCGTCACGATCATCCGGCACGCCACGAGCCTCGGAGGGGTCGAATCCTCGATGGAACGGCGCGCTCGATGGGCCGGCGAGAAGAGCGCTCCTCCCTCGCTCATCCGCATGAGCGTGGGCTGCGAAGACGTCGAGGATCTCTGGGACGACCTCAGCCAAGCCCTCGAAACCGCCCTGCCTTAGCCACTCCCCAACTTTCTGCTGCAGCAGATGTGGGCATAGCGCAGTGATTCTGATTCAGAAACGGTGGGAACAAACTCGGCGCGCGGCTTAGTCAAACCCCACGACAGCAAACATCGACGGACGAGGAGCGCGTATGCGACGGGCCCTGCTTTCTATCGGACTGAGCGCCGGGATGATGATGGGGATCGCGGCACCCGCCCTCGCCTGCGGGGGACTCGTCAATCCGAACGGAACCGTGAGCCTCTTGCGAACGTCCACGCTCGTCGGCTACGTCGACGGGGTCGAGCACTACGTCACCTCGTTCGAGTTCGCCGGCGGTGGCTCCAAGTTCGGCTCCATAGTTCCGCTGCCGGCCGTCCCGACCGACGTGAAGCGGGCCGGGGACTGGACGCTGCAACGCCTCGCTCAGGAGGTCGCTCCACCGGTAGCCGAAGCGGCGCTGGCGGACGATGACAGCGCTACCGCATTCAGTGGAGCCGAGGTGATCTACGAAACCAAGATCGACGCACTCGACATCACGATCCTCAAGGGCGGAGGGGACGAGGTCGGTCGCTGGGCCGAGGGCGAGGGGTTCGCGTTGACTCCCGACGCACCCGAGGTGCTCGACTTCTACGCGCGCCGGAGCCCGATCTTCATGGCCGCCAGCTTCGACGTCGCCCGCGCCGAGGACCTGAACCAGTCGATCGGAGACGGCACTCCGATCCACCTGACGATCCCGACGGACCGGCCGTGGGTCCCTCTTCGCATACTCGCGCTCGGCCGCAAGCCGCAGGCCACGGTCTCCGCCGATGTCTTCCTCCTGACCGACAGGGCTCCCGTTCTCCTGCCGGCTCCGAAAACCGCCGGGACGCCACGAGGGATGATCCTGGAGCGCAGCGAGGAGGCCTCCTCCCTACTGCTTGCGGATCTCCGCGAAGACAAGGGCATGGGGTGGATCCCCGAAGCCGATATGTGGTTCACGTATCTCCGCATCGATAAACGAGCCGGCAAGCTGGTTCACGACCTCGCGGTGAACGTCAACGGAGGCGAACCGGATTGGAAGGACGCGGGATACACACTCCCTCCCGTGGAGCCGCCGTCCTCGGACGGAACCCTCGGAACCGTTCTGGTGGTCGTGTCGCTAGGAACCCTCGCCGTCTTGCTGCGGCGAAGGGTCCGGCGCGCCCGGCGATGAAACGTCTACTACCGGCGCTCGGTCTGATCCTTCTCGCCGGGTGCGGGCTCGCCGACGCCTCGGCGGAGGTGAGGACGATAACCATCGACATCGAACACTCGGCCTTCGTTCCGAGCGAGGTGAACGTAAGGGCCGGCGAACGGGTTCGCTTCATCGTGCGCAACAACGACCCGATCGATCATGAGTTCATCATCGGCAACGACCACATCCAGTTGATCCACGAGGAGGGGACCGAGCGCCACCACGGGGCCAGGGATGGAGAGGTATCGATCCCGGCACAAGCGGAGCGGGTTACGAGCTACACGTTCGACGAGCCGGGACGCCTCATCTACGGCTGCCACCTGCCGCAGCACTACGACTACGGCATGAAAGGCGACATCACCGTCTCCTGAGCGCGTAGGTCTGGTGCCGACCGCCACCAACGAGGGACCCGCGGGGTGCGGCTATTGTTCGGGCTCCCGTTCTACGGTGGTCGGCTCCGCCGGGGTATCGCTTTCCTTCTCCTTCGTGCGACCGAGCAGCTCTGCCCGCCGCTTCCTGAACGAATCCCCGAACCCGAAGACCAGCAGGGCATAGCCCCCACCGAGGCCGACCGCGTAGAGCACCCCGTTCCCGATCGCTCCGGATGACTTGAGGATCGTGACCACTAGGAGAAGCAGCGCCCCAACCAGCATCAGCTTGCGCCATCGCTCGAACGCCAGCGGGTTGTACTTGTTCACGGGGTCGTCATCACCGTTCGGGCGGCATCGACGATGCGGTCGACGTGCTCTTCAGTGTGAGCTCCGGAGACGAACAACGCCTCGAACCTCGACGGCGGAAGGTAGATGCCGTGATGCAACATGCCACGGAAGAACCTGGCGTAGGGGTCCGCTTGCGTGGCTCGAGCGTCGTCGTAATCGACGATGTCCTCCTGCGCGAAGAAGAACCCCGCGAGTCCTCCGATCGCCGATGCGACCATCGGCACCTCGGCGTACTCGGCCGCATCGACCAACCCGCGTACCAGCGACCGGGCCCTGTCTTGGACGCGTTCGTAGATGTCGGCCTCCGTCCGGATGAGCGTCATCATCGCGATCCCCGCAGCCATGGCGACAGGATTTCCGGAGAGCGTCCCCGCCTGGTAGACGGAGCCCGCCGGCGCGAGGTTGTCCATGATGTCGGCACGCCCCGCAACCGCGCCCACGGGGAGCCCGCCCCCCAAGATCTTTCCCAGCATGACGAGGTCGGCGGCCACCCTGAAGCGCTCCTGGCCCCCGCCTGCAGCCACGCGGAAGCCGGTTATCACCTCGTCGAAGACGAGAAGTGCTCCGATCTCGTCGGCCAGCTCGCGCAGACCTGTGAGGAAACCGTGCTCCGGCAGGACCAGACCCATGTTGGCCGCGACCGGTTCCACGAGGATGGCCGCTACATCGTCGGCGTACGGGTCGATGGCGGCTCTAACCGAAGCCAGGTCGTTATAGCGGGCGACGAGTGTGTCGGCGGTCGCCCCGTGCGTCACCCCGGGCGTGCCCGGGATGCCGAGGGTCGCCACGCCGGAACCGGCGTCGACGAGCAGGGCGTCTACATGGCCGTGGTAACACCCGGCGAACTTCACGATCTTCGAGCGACCCGTAGCGCCGCGTGCAAGTCGCACGACCGTCATCCCCGCTTCGGTGCCCGACGAGACGAACCTGATCCGCTCGACGTTCGGGATCAGCCCGAGGACAAGTCTCGCGAGCTCGACCTCGAGCTCACTGGGGGTTCCGAAGGAGGTCCCCTTCGCCGCGACCTCTTCGACGGCCTCGACGATCGTGGGGTGAGCGTGGCCGAACAACAGCGCGCCCCAACTCTGGACCAGGTCGATGTAACTGTTGCCGTCGACGTCGGTGATCGTCGCGCCCGATGCACTGCGAACGAAGAAAGGGTCGGCTCCCACCGCATCGAAAGCACGGACCGGCGACGACACGCCGCCCGGCATCAATCCCCTCGCCTCCTCGAACAACTTGTCGGAGGCGCTCCGGTTTAAGCTAGCCACTCGGCCGCCTTCTTGGCGTGGTAGGTGATCACGAGGTCGGCGCCGGCTCGCCGGATCGAAGTTAGCGTCTCGAGCGTCGCGCTTCGCTCGTCCAGCCAGCCTCTCTCGGAGGCCGCCATGAGCATCGAGTACTCGCCGCTCACGTTGTAGGCCGCGGTCGGATAGCCGAACCTCTCTTTCACCGCACGCACGACGTCCAGGTAGGGGGTCGCGGGTTTCACCATCACCGCGTCGGCCCCCTCGGCGATGTCCGTCGCCACCTCCCGAAGGGATTCCTCTACGTTTGCGGGGTCCTGTTGATAGGAGCGACGATCTCCGAACCGAGGTGCCCCCTCCGCGGCTTCACGGAAGGGGCCGTAGAAACTCGACGCGTACTTCGTTGCGTAGGCCAGGATCGGTATCCGCTCGAAGCCGGCCGAATCGAGCGCCGCTCGGATGGCGGCCACCTGCCCGTCCATCATCCCGGAAGGCGCCACTACATCCGCTCCGGCTCGTGCCTGCGATACCGCGATGCTGCGGTAGGCGTCGATCGTCGGATCGTTCGCCACGTCGTCGTTCTCGATGACCCCGCAGTGCCCGTGGTCGGTGTACTCACACAGACACAGATCGGCGATGACTATGAAGTCGTCACCGAGTTCGTCCTTCAACGCAGCAAGGCCCCGCTGGGCCACGCCCGACTCGCTCCACGCGGCGCTCCCCGTCGGATCCTTCCGCTCCGGGATGCCGAACAGCAGCACGCCGGCCACCCCGCGCTCGGCGACCTCGCGCGCCTCCTTGACGAGCGATTCCAAAGTGTGCTGGTGATGGCCGGGCATCGACGAGATCGGCGCCGGCTCGGCTATCCCTTCCTTGAGGAAAAGGGGCGCGATGAGGTCGGACGCGGCCGGTCGCGTCTCCGCGAACGCTCTCCTGAGACCCGGCGTACGACGGAGGCGTCTGAGGCGCTGCTCGGGGAATCTGCTCATCCGTCTATCGTCCCACCTATCCGCGCGCTAAGAGCCCGGACGAGACCGTCCGTCGTATGCGGTTGCGCCACGGCGTCCACCCGCAGACCGAGGTCACTGCACGCGGCGGCCGTCACGGGGCCGATGCACGCAACGATGTGGCCCGCCGGGGTGGTGGTCGCGGAGAGCTCTGCGGGGACCCCGAGCATCCCCACGAAGCCCTTCACCGTCGATGCGCTCGTGAAAGTGACCGCGTCGTAACGCTTCGCTCGCACGGCGTCGGCTGCCGCGCCCTCTCCCGTCGCCGGGAACGTCCTGTAGGTCGTCACCTCGTGGGGCTTCCACCCTTTCCGCTTCAGCGTCTCGACCATCACCGGCGGCACCTCGGCGGCCCGAGGGAGGAGGATCGATCCTCCGCCGTCTCCCAGGGCCTCTGCGAGTGCCTCACCGGTGAACGACTCCGGAACCAGATCGACGTCTACCCCAGCGTCCTCGACCATCTCCTGCGTCGCGCGGCCCACCGCCGCGACCTTCACCTTCCTGAACGCGTCGGCCGGCATGCAGCCGAGTCGCTTGAAGAAACGCTCCACTCCGTTGACGCTCGTGAACGCGACCCAATCGAAGTCCCCGGCGGCGAGTCCCCGGATCGAGGCATCGATCTCAACCCAGGACTCGGGGTCGGCGACCTCGATCGTCGGAAGCGCGATCACTTTCGCGCCTTCGCTCTCCAGCATCTCGGTCATGCGGACCGCCTGTTCCGCCCGGCGAGTGACGACGACGGTTCTACCCGGCAGCGATCGCGTCATGGCGCCTCGACCGGGGGCGGCTCTTCGTAGGCCAGCTCTTCGAGGATCTCGTCGCCCCCGGAAGAGATGATCGCGTCGGCGAGTTCTCGTCCCAGGGTCGCGGCCTCATCCGCGGGGCCCGAGATGCGGTCCCGAAGCGTGCGGCCCCCGTCGGGTAACGCCAGGAGACCCACCAGGACGAGGCGGCCCTCCTCGCGCCTGGCGGAGCAACCCAAAGGAACCGTGCAACCGCCTTCCAGCCTCTCGCTGAAGGCGCGCTCGGCCATCAGTTCGCTCCGGGTTGACGGGTCCTCGAGCGGTGCTAGGAGATCCGCCACGTCGCCGCGGTCGGCCAGCGCCTCCACCGCGAGCGCGCCTTGTCCGGGAGGAGGGACCCACCAGTCCGGGTCCAGGGGGGCCGCCAGCACTCCGGTCTCGGTCTGCCCCAGAAGACGGTCGAGCCCTGCCGCGGCGACGATCGCCGCATCGACTTCGCCGTCTGCGACCTTGCGAAGGCGCGTATCGAGGTTCCCTCGGAAGTCGACGGCCTCGAGATCACTTCGCGCCTCCGCGAGGAGCGCGCGCCTCCGCATGCTCGAGGTACCGACCCTCGCGTCGGCGGCCAATGTCCCGAGGCGTTCCTCACCACTCGCGCCGGAGCCTCCGATCACGACGTCGACGGAACGGGCGCGCCGCGGAACGCAGGCGATGATGCATCCCGGTGCAAGCTCGGACGTCAGATCCTTCGCGGAGTGAACGGCGATGTCGGCCCGGACCTCCACGACCGCGCGCTCGACCTCGGTCGTGAACAGACCTTTTCCCCCGATCGCGCTGAACGGCCTTCGGTCGCGATCACCCGTCGTCGTGACGACCAGGACCTCGGTTTCCACCCCTGGATGCGCCGCTTTCAGGGCGTCCGCCACCATCTCGGTTTGGGTCAGGGCCAGCCGCGATCCACGACTGGCTATGACGAGTCTCGGTGAGGCCATCGTTGCGGCCGAACCCGTTACTCCGGCCGGCTCTCGTCGTCCAGTTCGAACAGTTCTCTCAGCGATGCAAGGTGGACGTAGCCCTGCTTCGAGCTCGACATCTCTTTCACGCGGTGGAGTGGGCTATGCAGGATCTTCGAGACGATACGGCGTGACAGGTGATCGATCGCGCTGCGCTGATCGTCCGTGAGGCCGTCGAGCACGCGCTCGATCCGCTCCATCTCGACCTGCCTGATGAGATCGGCCTTCGCCACGAGAGCGGCAGCCGTCGGGGCGAACTCGGTCGAACGTTCCCACTCGACGAACCGGGCGACGGCTCCGGTGATGATCTCCTCTACCTTCGAGATCTCTCCCATGCGGCTGCCGAGGTTCGAATCGACAACTCCCTTGAGGTCGTCGATATCGCGCAGGACGACGCCCGGAACCTCGGCGGATGAGGGATCGACATCGCGCGGCACCGCGATGTCGACGATGAAGAGGGCCCGATCGGGCCGGACGGCCATGGCCTTCTCGATCTGGTCACGTTGGAGGACGGCCTCGGGAGACATCGTCGAGGAGATCAGGATGTCGGCTTCCCGGATCGCCTCATCGATGTCGTCGAGCGATCGCGCCTCGGCTCCGAACATCGACGCGAGAGCCTCGGCCCGCTCATCCGAGCGGTTGACCACCGTGAGATCCTCCGCGCCCGCGGCCACGAGCGATCTGGCCGCCAGGCTTCCCATCTTCCCGGCGCCTACAATCACAACCTTCTTGCCCTCGAGGCTTCCGGTCGGGAACGCGCGTCGAGCCAGATCGACCGCCGCTGAAGAGACCGACACGGGGTTCCTTCCGATGTTCGTGTCGGTCCGCGCGCGTTTGCCGACACGCAGGGCTTGTCGTAGCGCCCCACCGAGCACGCGCTGCACCATGCCCTCCTCGGTAGCGGCCTGATAAGCGCGCCGAACCTGTCCGAGGATCTCGGATTCACCCACAACCATCGAATCCACGCCCGCCGCGACGCGGAACAGATGGCGAACCGCGGCGTCGTCGTAGTAGGTGTACAGGTGATCTGCGAAATCTTCCGGTGCGATGTGGCAGAACTCCGACAGGAGGTTCCGAACGTCCTGGGTTCCGGCGTGGAACTTGGACACGACCGCGTAGACCTCTATCCGATTGCACGTCGAGAGGATGGCACCCTCGAGGACGTGCTCGCAGTTCCCGAGTTGGTGGAGGGCTTTCGGCAGGCGCTCCTCGCCGATCGCCAGACGCTCTAGGAGCGAGATCGGAGCGGTCCTGTGGTTCAGCCCGAGAACGATCATCGACATCGGCTAAATCTACCCGAGGCCCGTCTTAGCGAGCGTTCCCGAGGCGTCTGTTCGCCTCGCGGGCTGCGGCGATCGCGTGCGTTCGCTGCTGGTAGAAGGACAGGATCTGGAGCTCGATGGAGAGGTCGACCTTACGAACCGTGACATCCGGTGGGACGTTGACGACCCCGGGGGCGAAGTTGAGGATCGATCTCACTCCGGCGTCGACGAGATGGTCGGCCACATCCTGGGCCGCTCCGGGTGGCGTCGCGATGATCCCTATCGAGATGTCCTCCGATGTGACAACGTCCTTCAGGTCGTCGAGATGCTTGACCTCGATACCCGCGACCGATCTCCCACAGACGGAGTCGTCGACGTCGAGGAGCGCCTTGATACGGAAGCCTCTTTCGGAGAATCCCTTGTACGACGCGAGCGCGCGGCCGAGGTTCCCGATCCCGATGATCGCCGTCGGCCAGTCTTGCGTGAGCCCGAGCTCGCGGCTGATCTGGTACAGCAGGTACTCGACGTCGTAGCCGACGCCGCGCGTCCCGTAAGAGCCGAGGTAGGAGAGATCCTTGCGAACCTTCGCCGCGTTGACCCCGGCCATCTGTGCCAGGTCCTCCGACGACACGGTCATCGCGCCCCGTCCCTCCGCGAGGTCCAACAACGAACGGAGGTAGATAGGGAGCCGGGCGACCGTGGCTTCGGGGATAGGTCGGTTGCGCATCGAGTCCATTCTAGACCCGGCTTGTGACTCTGCTCACAAGCTCCGATATCTACCTTTACCAGGACTTTTAACGCTTATCACAGACACCCAAAAACACCACGTGAATTTGTGCCCCGGATAGTCCTCGAAGATCGTCCCCTTCTTGGCGCTGGTCTGCTTCTTGCATGCCTTGCATTTCCAAAGTTTCCGGGTGGTCAGGTAGGGGTACTCACGGCCCCCACAGGCAGGGCAAACGAAGCCGTCCGGCCGGCGGAGCTTGGCGGCATTAGTCGGTTGCCTACGTCGATCGTCCGAGAAGTACCGAATCGCCTCTAGGAGGGTGCGGGGAGCCTTAATAGGCACAAGATAACCTAGGATCGTCTTGTGCGTCAAGGTAACACACAAGAAACTTGCGGTCTATCTTGTATATGGGTTACGATAGCCAACGTAAGCGCGAGTAACAACGTTGTGATACAGGAAACTCCGGGGAAGGCTTGTATGGACATCGAGAAGTTCAAGAAATCCTCAATCGGTGATCTGGAACATATCCAGGGCCAGGATGCCTTTGGCCGGGATTACGACCATTTCGCCTACGTCCCCCATCCGCTCCCTTCGCAGATCACTCTCAAAGATTCGACCTGGCGGCTACTGGCCGATGCCATGCTCCAATTGGGGATGCTCGGTGGCGAAGGCAACCGATTGCCTAACCCAGCGCTCATCGCTCGCCCAATCATCCGGGCTGAGGCAGTCAGTAGTTCTGCTTTGGAGGGGACCTATACAACTCTCCGGCAGGTTCTTCAGTCAGAGCTTTTTCAAGAATCCCCTTCGGCCGAGGTCACGGAGGTCCTTGACCAGATCAGGGCCTTCGAGCTGGGAGTGGCCTTAATGGCAGACGGGAAACCTCTGGGGGTCAACCTCATCAAGCATCTTCATGGCATCTTGATGCAGAACGATGCTCGTTGCCCAGCGGGAGACAAGGGGGAGTTTCGGAAACGTCAGAACTTCATCGGGCCACACCCCAGGGCGAGGATTGAAGAATCGTTCTTCGTTCCGCCACCACCCGAATACGTTGTCGACTCCATTCACGAATGGGAAACGTGGATGCACGACCCCTCTGCGGCTCACGTCCTTGTTCGTGCGGCGGTTGCTCACTACCAATTCGAGACCATTCACC
>JBOGXG010000405.1:0-4081 GCA_050694195.1 Actinomycetota bacterium
GTAGTCGCCGAAGACTTCGAGGAAGAGATCGATGTCGTCCTCGGTGTGCTGCACCGAGATCGTCCACTGCTCCTCTTTGCCGGGTGTCTGGAAGATGCCGCGGTTGATGAGCCAGTACCACGAGGCATCGAAGAGCGAGTCGTCCACCTCCTGGAAGTCGCGATAGCGCTCGAGCGGCTTGTCGCGGAACGTGATCGACCCTTTGCATCCGAGATCTGTCGTCACCGCCGGGATCCCCGCCGCGTCCAGGACCTCTTGACAACCGTTCGCGAGGCGGGAGCCCAGCTTCGCCAGATGTTCGTACGCTTCGGGGGTGAGGACCTCCGTGAGCGTGGCGAGCGCCGCGCCGACGGACAACGGGTTCCCGTTGAACGTGCCGAGCGCCGCGACCCCGTCCTCGATCTCGTCCATGATCTCGGCCTTGCCGGCGAACGCGCCGATCGGCGTTCCCCCACCGATCGCCTTCGCCAGACAGATGAGGTCCGGCTGCACGCCGTAGCGCTCGGTGGCTCCCCCGGCCGCGATCGTCGCCCCGGTCTTGACCTCGTCGAAGATCAGCACCACGCCGTGCTTGGTACAGAGCTCCCTGACCTTCTCGAGGTAGCCGGGCTGCGGGAGGACGATCCCGATGTTCATCATCACCGGCTCCATGATCATGGCGCCGATCTCGTGACCGTGGCCGTCGAGCATCTCTTCGAGGGCCGCCACGTCGTTGAAGGGGACCACTACCGTATGGGCCTCGGTTCCCATGGGGATGCCGCGCGAGAAGGGAACGGTCCAGGGGCGCTCCTTCGGTCCGCTCGAGTCCATCGTCGGCACGACGGAGTACATCACCGCGTCGTGGTGCCCGTGGTAGGAGCCTTCGATCTTAAGGAGGACGTCCTTGCCAGAGGCGGCGCGTCCGAGACGAACCGCGTCCATCGTCGCTTCCGTGCCGGAGTTCGTGAAGCGGACCTTGTCGGTGTGGAAACGCCGGGCTATCTCCTCGGCCAGGTGGATCGTGCTCTCGGTCGTGGCGGCGAAGTGCGTACCGGTCCGCGCCGCCTTCTCGATCGCCGCTTGCACGGCCGGATGGGAATGCCCCGCCGCCATCGCTCCGAAACCGTTGTGGTAGTCGACATAGGTGTTGCCGTCGACGTCGGTCACCCGGCTGCCCGTCCCCGACGTGAGATAGATGGGGTACGGGTCACCGGCCTGGAACGATGACGCGACCCCGAAGGGCATCACGTCCTCGGCGGTCGCGTAGAGCTCCTTCGATCGGGGCGTGCGCTGCTCGTAGCGCGCGAGCTCCTCGTCGAGGACCTTCTTGACCTTGTCGCCGGGTACCGCAGATGCCGCCGTCATGACGCTCCAGTCTGTTCGTGGGGACCCAAGGAATCTACGGGTCGCGCGGGACTTACGCCACGGGGCGCGTTCGTCGAATGGACGAAGGTTCGGGTGGCCGCTGGTGGGATGCGACAAAGGAGATGAAAGGGACGTACCGAACTCCTAGGGGAAGCAGGCGATCCCGGGAGGCCCCCTTTGACACGGAAGTCAGTCGTCCTCATCGTCCTAGCGGCCTTACTCGTCCCGCTGATGGCGTCGGGAAGCGGAGCAACCCCGGTGGCCAAGACCAAGGAGGAGCGGGAGGCCATGGGCCGCAGCTTCCTCGACCCGCTCAACTCGACCGATTTCATCCAGCACGGGCCCGAGGCCGAGCCGGAGTTCAAGAACGGCTTCAGCCTCCTCGCGAAGCTGTTCCCGCGCTACGCCCGCTTCACCACGATCGAGAAGGAGCTGAACGACCCGAACGCCGTCAGTGTCGGCTCCGATGGCTTCCCCGCGTGGGACAAGCGGGATACCGGCGACGGCCTTCCCTTCCAGGTCGCCACCGTCACCGACTTCTCGGTGCCCGACAAGAACAAGGGCTACGTCCTCTTCACCAACGCGCATGGAGCCGAGCCGTGCGGCCGCGAGGGCGCGATCAGGTTCATGGAGGACCTCATCATCTGGGCGACCGAGGATCCGAAGCACAAGCTCAACGACGCGACCGGGATCACCGGCAAAAAGCACGTGGTTACCGTGCGCGAGGTGCTCCGCAAGACGAAGATCTACTTCGTCGACGTCGCACCCGACGGATGGAGCGCCGGCGACAACCGGGGGCAGTACTCGCAATCAAACGGCGCCGGCATCAACAACAACCGCGTCGCCTACCAGGACGGGTGGGTCTTCCCTCCCGATCAGGTGATCTACAAGAACGGGTACTCGGTACTCACGCAGCCCGAGGGGGCCGCCGTCACGAAGTATCTCAAGGGGATCCGTAGGAAGGAACTTGGAGGTCGTCCCTGGGCGGTCGCCGCGGACATGCACGGCCCCCTCCCGGTAGGAGCGATCCTCCTGCACGACCAGGGGAACACCGCGGCGAAGCTGGTGGAGTCGCACGATCTCGCCGAGCGCATCAAGCAGAAGATGGACGCGGTCCTCGCCTCCTACATCACGGAGTACGGCGTCGCCGCCCACGAGACCGTTGCCGAGGCAGCGGGAACCGTGCGCGATGCGATCCTCGATGCCTACGAGCGTGTCTTCGGTGGGTTCCCCGAGAAGGCCGCCTTCCTCACGCTCAAATGGGCCGAGTACGCCACGATCTGGGAGCACATCGACTACACGGTGTCGGGGTCGTACGGCGGATGGGCCAACAGCAAGGCGGGACTCGGCGCGACATCGATCTCGTTCGAGATCGACTGTCTCAGCTACGAGCCGTGGAACCCGGCGCTCATGCAGCTGTTCGTCGAGAACATCCAGGCCATCGACGAGGCGAGCGTCGTGTACGCCGCGACGCGTAAGAACCGGATCAAGAAGAAGAAGGTAGGCGGCACGATCGGCTATTTCGAATCCGGCACGCGCATCACCGACCGAGACGGGAACCCGTCCCCGCCGCCGCCGGGCTTCCCGAACAACCCATTGGTGAAGCAGATAGATCAGGTGCCTTACAGCGTTTCCAATACCGATTACTTCCGCGATCTCGACGAGATCGTGAAGGATCCCATCGTCGAGGCGCGCGAAAGCAACCTCGCGGCGAGGCTCAGGAAGGTCGACAGCTTCGTGATCGCGGATACGACCACGCGCGATATCGCGGCTCTGAAGAGCTTCGTGAAGGGTGGCGGAACCCTGGTTCTCACCGACGCCGCGCTGACGATGCTCGACGATCTCACCGGGATCGATGGCGACGCGGTCGACCAGGGCTTCGCGTACGTCGGCTACTCCGACCTCGACAGGGAGCATCCACTCACGGAGGGCCTCTACGACCGCGCCCGACAGATGTTTGACCCGATCGGTCTCGGCTACGAGCTGCTCATGGAGCGCGACCAGTACTGGCCGTGCGACCCGAACGGGGTGTGCGAGGAGTCACCGACGAAGAACTCGGCCCCCATCTGGACCGTGCAGCGCCCGGTGTGGGAGGAGGCCGGCGGAGTGACCGTTGGGACCGCCGATCCTCCCGCCGACCGGAAGCGAGGAGCCGAGGGCAAGGAGACGAACAAGACGAACATCGGGATCCTCGACGTCGGCAAGGGGAAGATCGTGATCTTCGGTGCTCTGCTCCCGCAGCCGACCGAGAAGTACCCGCACTGGTTCGGCCTCGACTCCTACACGATCTCGATCCCCGGCCAGCAACTATTACTGAAAGCCCTGGGCCTCTAGTTTCTTAGTCGAAACCGCCCCGTGGGAGTGTGACTTTGCTACACCAGAAACGCGCCGGGAGCCGCGTCTGAATATCTGGTGCGTCAATGTCACAGATAGCACCCGAATTTCGACTAGGAAACGGGGTCTGACGAGCGCGAGGGCAGGGACGCTCCGGTTCGCGGCGAAATGTCTCGGCATGAAAAGACTTGCGCTCGCCCTCGCTCTGCTCGTTCCCCTTTCGTTGATCGCGGCCGCGAGCCCGGCGCTCGCGGAGTCGGCCCCCGACAAGGGTCGGAGCTGGGAGCCGAGCCCGCGTTCGAAGGCTCTCTACGGCACCAAGGCACCCGACGAGGACCCCGAGGTCCAGCGGCATTACGTCGAGGGGGGCGACGGCACTCAGCTCTACGTCGAGACCTGGCTG
>JBOGXG010000406.1:0-14184 GCA_050694195.1 Actinomycetota bacterium
GGCCTATCCCGACGAGATGGAGGTTCCCAGGTGAAGAGAACCCTGGTCGTGCTGATGATGGTCGTCGTGTCGATGTGGGTGGTTGGGGGCACCGCGGTCGCCGACCCGAGTCAACCCTGGGAGAAGCTGTTCGGCTGCAACGGCATCTTTCCCATCTCCTGCCCCGGCCCCGATCCCTGGTAACGCCGGCACCCCTTCGGGAGCACCACGCCACCCAGTAACCTTGCGCCATGGCTCTCGGCTATGAGGTCTCCGATGGCATCGCGGTGATCACTCTCGACCGGCCCGACGTTCTGAACGCGTTCGACGACTGGTTGGGCTTCGCGGCGCTGGAGGCCGTGGAGAAGGCGGCGGCCGACGAAGCCGTGCGCTGCATCGTCATCACGGGAGCCGGACGAGCGTTCTCGTCGGGCGAGGACCTCGGTGCACTTTCCGCCGGATACAAGCGCGGAGAGGTGCCGCCCCTGGGGGACACGCTCGTGAACCGTTACAACCCTCTCATCCGCGCGATAACCGCAGCGCCCAAACCGGTCCTCGCGGCGGTCAACGGCGTTGCCGCCGGAGCCGGCGCGAGCATCGTCCTCGCCTGCGACTTCAGGATCGCGAGCGAGAAGGCGAAACTCGTCATCGCTTTCATCAAGGTCGGCCTCGTCCCCGATTCCGGCGGGCTCTGGTTCCTCGCTCGGATGCTGGGGACCGCACGGGCGTGGCGGCTGGCATCTACCGCGGAGCCGCTCTCGGCGGAGGAAGCGAAGGGGCTCGGCATCTTCGATGAGGTGGTGCCCCTCGATACGTTCGAGAAGACGTGGCGCGAGCAAGCCGCACAACTCGCCGCCGGACCCACGAAGGCGTTCGCGCTCACGAAGAAGCTCCTCTATTCCGCCGCCGACCGCACGCTCGACGAGCAGCTCGACCTCGAGGTCGCCGCGCAGTCGGAGGCGGGACGCTCGCAGGACCATCTCGAAGGAGTGCAGGCGTTCTTCGACAAGCGGGCGCCGCGGTTCGAGGGAAAGTAGCGCGGTGTCGCCCACGATCAAGACCGATGTCTTCGTTATCGGGGCCGGGGCCGCGGGATTGTTCGCCGCTCTGCACCTGCCGGAAGGGACGGACGTCCTCGTGGTGGATAAAGGGCGTAAGGGTCAGGGGTCCTCTCCGTGGGCCCAAGGAGGGGTCGCGGCCGCGCTCGGGCCCGACGACTCTCCCGAATCGCATGCCGCCGACACGATGCGCGTTGCCGCCGGTCACGCCGATGCGTCCGCGGTTCAGGTGCTCTGTTACGAGGCCCCCGAGTGTGTCCTGGAACTCGCGGAACTCGGGTGCGACCTCGATAGGAACGAAGATGGGACGCTCCATCTCGCGCGCGAAGGGGGACAGAGCGTGTCTCGCTCGGCTCACTCGGTGGATTCGACGGGGGCCGCGATCATGAAAACAATGCGCGAACACGCGGCCCCCAGGGTGTCGCGGGTGGAGGGTGTGTGCGTGCGGCTCGTCGTCGTCGACGGGCGCTGCGTCGGAGGCTGGATCCTGACCGACGAGGGTCTCGTCCAGGTGCAGGCGACGTCGACGGTTCTCGCCTCCGGCGGAGTGGGTGCGCTCTTCGAGTCGACCACGAATCCCGCCGGCGCGACCGGCGACGGCCTCGTGCTCGCGTGGGAGGCGGGGGCCGGGCTCGCAGACCTCGAGTTCGTGCAGTTCCATCCCACCGCGTTGGCTCTGGGGACCGGACAACAGCGGGTATTGATCACCGAGGCACTCAGGGGGGCCGGCGCGCACGTCGTCGATGCCGATGGCCGTCGCTTCCTTTTCGACTATCACTCGGACGGCGAGCTGGCTCCGCGCGACGTGGTGGCGCGGGCGATCTCACAGCGCAAGACGTGGCTCGACTGCCGTCACATCGACGCGACGTTGATGGAGAGCGAGTTCCCCACCGTCGTCCAGGGGTGCCGGGCTCACGGGGTCGATCCACTCCAGGAGCTCATCCCCGTCGCTCCGGCGGCGCACTATTTCATCGGTGGAGTTCAGACGGACCTCGACGGACGCGCGTCGATCCCGCGCCTCTACGCGGTCGGGGAGTGCTCCAACACCGGTGTGCACGGAGCCAACCGCTTGGCGGGTAACTCGCTCGCCGAGGCTCTGGTGTTCGGCCGGCGAGCCGCGCGAGCGATCGCGGGCCAACGCAAAGGCCGCGTGAAGCCGATCACCGACTCTCTCGAATTGCACGAGGCGCACGGAGCCGTGGACGAGGGCTGGCGCCACCTGCATCGCGTGTTCTCGGGATCCATGGGGATCGAGCGCGACCCTCGGAAGCTCGCCGCGTTACCCGACCTCCTCGAGGAGATCGCGATCGCCGACGTCTCGGACGACAGGGCGAGTCTCGAGTTGCGCTCGGCCGCGATCATCGCCCGGCTCATGGCGCGCACCGCGGCGCTCCGTACCGAGTCGCGCGGCGTTCACCACAGGATCGATCATCCGGACCCGGACCCCTACTGGGCCGGCGTCCGATTGAGGATCGCCCGCAACTAGCGTTTCTTAGACGGATGGGTTGCTCGTGGAGCAACAGTTCTGTCTACGAATCGGGACTATCCTGGGGGTCTACACACAAGGAGGTGTGCCGGCATGGCGCAGCATGAGGATTCCTTCCCGATCCTTGGGATCGATTACATACAGTTCTATGTAGGCAACGCGAAGCAAGCGGCGCACTTCTATCGCTCTTACGGGTTCCGCCCGATCGCCTTCCGGGGGCTCGAGACCGGGACCCGCGACACGGTGTCGTGGGCGGTCCGGCAAGGGGACGTCACGCTCGTCTTCACGGGTGCGCTCGACGGCGATCATCCCGTCGCCGAGCACGTCAAGCTTCATGGGGACGGCGTTCACGATGTCGCGCTACGGGTCCCCGACGCCGAGGAGGCCTATCGCGTCGCGATCGGGCGAGGTGCGCGCGGCGTGGCCGAGCCAGAGGTCTTCGAGGACGAGCACGGGAAGCTGATCAGGGCGGCCATCTCCACCTACGGTGAGACGATCCACTCCCTCGTGTCGCGACCGGATTATTCGGGGATCTTTTGGCCCGGCTTCGTCGCGCTCGACGAGAAAGGCCACACGACCCCGAACGAGTCCGAGCGCGTCGCCGACCCGGACGTCTCGGGGTTCGGAGTGCTGTACGTCGACCATGTCGTCGGGAATGTCGAGCTCGGCAGGATGAACGACTGGGTCTCGTTCTACGAGCAGGTCATGGGCTTCGTCGAGCTCCGGCACTTCTCGGACGAGGACATCTCCACGGAGTACTCGGCGCTCATGTCGAAGGTCGTATGGGACGGCGAGGGCAAGATCAAGTTCCCGATCAACGAGCCGGCGGAGGGGAAGAAGAAGTCGCAGATCGAGGAGTACCTCGAGTATTACAAGACCCCCGGCGTGCAGCACATCGCCCTTACCACAGAGGACATCGTGAAGACCGTAGATGTCATGACGAGCGAGGGGATCGAGTTCCTGCGCATCCCGCGGACCTACTACGACGAAGCGGTGCAGCGGGTCCCGCAGATCAAGGATCAGGTCGAGGACCTCGCTCGCAACGGCATCCTCGTGGACAAGGACGAGGACGGCTACTTGCTGCAGATCTTCACGAAGCCAGTGCAGGACCGGCCGACCGTCTTCTACGAGGTCATCGAGCGTCACGGCGCCAAGGGGTTCGGCGACGGGAACTTCAAGGCTCTGTTCGAAGCGATCGAGCGCGAGCAAGACGCGCGCGGGAACCTTTAAGAGAAGCGTATGGCCTGGCTGATGGCGTTGCTCGTCGTCATCGTGGTCTTCGTGTTCGTGGTCAAGATCCTCGGGATTCTCATCCGCTGGATAGGCAAAGGGATCGATTAGGGGGCGGGATGGACGTCGTTCACTCCAAAGGGAAGGTCACGAAGCAGGCTCACGTAGGGATCCCGGAAGGGACCTACGAGGAGGAGCACGGGCGCGAAGCGTTCGCCGGGCGCGCGTCGCACCTCTACCGGACGCATCCGCCGACCGCGTGGACGAAGATCGACGGTCCGCTGCGCCCGCGGGCGTTCAACCTCAACGAGATCAAGCCGGAGGATCAGGCGGAACCGAACGCCGGCTGGGGGCTGATAGCCGGGAACGACGACGTTCGCTTGTACCTCAGCCGTAGGAGCGATGCGATGCCCTACTTCCTTCGGGATGCCGACGGCGACGTGTGTTATTTCGTCCACCGCGGTAGCGGCACGATGGAGACGGACTACGGCCCCCTCGACTACGCCGAGGGCGATTACCTGATCATCCCCAAGGGAACGACGCATCGCGTCGTTCCGAACTCGGACGACAACTTCCTCTTCATCATCGAGGGGTCCGGTGAGTTCGGTATCCCCGAGCGGGGCCTCATGGGGAGGCATGCCCAGTTCGATCCGGGCGTCCTTGTCACGCCGGAGCCCGATCCCCACGACGAGGCCGGCGAGTTCGAGGTGCGCGTCAAACGGGACGGCGACTTCACGTCGCTATGGTTCCGGTGGCATCCCCTCGACGTCGTGGGATGGCAGGGCGATCTCTGCCCGGTGAAACTCAACGTGCTCGACCACAGGCCCGTTTATTCGCCGAGCTACCACATGCCGCCGTCGGCGCACTGCACGTTCGAGAATCAAGGTTTCGTGATCTGTTCGTTCGTCCCGCGTCCGCTGGAGGAAGACCCCGCGGTGTTGAAGGTGCCCTTCTATCACGCCAATATCGACGCGGACGAGGTGCTCTTCTATCACTCCGGCGAGTACTTCAGCCGGGCAGGCATCGACGTCGGGTTCATGACGCTACATCCTCAAGGCGTTCACCACGGCCCCCAGCCGGCGGCGATCGAGAAGTCGAAGTCGCTCACGCGTACCGAGGAGATCGCGGTGATGGTCGAGACGGAGAAGCCGCTCGTTCCGTCGCCCGAGGCTGAAGCCGTCGTCATAACGGAGTACGAGACATCCTGGGCCCGCGGCATGGGCCTCCTCGATCGATGATCCAGGGTATGGACCCTCTCGATTGAGGATCTACCGCTACGTTTCCAGGGACGGTGGGTTCCAGCCGCGCCTCGCGGTCGCGGTGGATCCCGAGAACCCGGCGGTCGACCTCATCCGCGCGTGGGACGAGGTGACCGGGACGCGCCTCCAGATCGAGCCCGGCCACTTCCTCGTGTCGACGCTGCGGTTGATCGAGGAAGGCCCCGAGGTGTGGTCGGAGGTGCACGATGTCGCCCGCGCGGCGTCGGGTCTTCCCGAACTCGCGGTCGACTACTCGGCGCCCGATGTTCGTCTCCTATCGCCGCTCGACCTAGTCGCTTCGCTGCGGGACTTCCTCGCCTTCGAGGATCATGTGATCCGCGGAGCCAAGCGGCGAGGAACCGACGTTCCCGATTATTGGTACGAGGCGCCGATCTATTACAAAGGGAACCGGCGCGCGACCATCGGCCCGGAGGACGAGGTCGTATGGCCGCGCTACACGCAGCACCTCGACTTCGAGCTGGAGCTCGCGATGATCGTTGGACGGCGCGGGCGCGACGTGACCAAGGAAGACGCGCCCAACCACATCTTCGGGTTCACCGTCTTCAACGACTTCTCGGCCCGCGACGTGCAGGCCAAGGAGGTCGGCGCGTGGTTGGGACCGTCGAAGGGCAAGGACTTTGCGAACGCCTTCGGCCCCTGCATCGTCACGACCGATGAGGTCGGAGCCGAGCCCGACCTAGAGATGATCTGCCGGGTCAACGGCGAGGAGTGGGGACGAGGGCGGTCCTCGACCATCCATTGGAGCTGGGCCGACATGATCGCCCACGTGTCGAACACGGAGGACATCTATCCCGGCGACGTGTACGGAAGCGGAACGCCGGGTGGCTGCTGCGGTCTTGACCTCGGGCGGAAGCTTGCTCCGGTCGACGTTGTCGAGCTCGAGATCGAGCGTATCGGCATCCTGCGGAACCGTATCGGGCGCCCGGCGGATGGGGGGGCCGGGCGCGATTAGGCTGAGGGAGAGGTGGGAACGTTCCCGGCCGAGACGGTGGAACCGCCCGCCATCCGTGTGCGTCTTTCTCTCTGACCGCGCCGGACCGACGCCGAAGCGAGCGGGAAGAGCGCCTTTGGGAGGTGTCGAGGTTTGCTCTTCAACTCCATAACCTTCGCCATCTTCCTGGTGATAGTCCTGGCCCTGTACTGGGTGCTGCGCTTCCGCGCGCAGAACTTCCTGTTACTCGCGGCATCATGGGTCTTCTACGCTTTCTGGGACTGGCGCTTCCTCGGCCTCCTGATCTTCCAGAGCCTGATCGACTTCATCGCCGGACTGACCATCGGTAACAGCGATGACGAGCCCTTCCGGAAACGCGTCCTGATCGCCGCGATCAGTCTCAATCTCCTGATCCTGGGATTCTTCAAGTACTACGGGTTCTTCGTGGAATCGGCGATCAACTTCCTCGAGTGGTTCGGGCTCCGTCCGAACCCGCCACTCCTGGAGGTGTTGCTGCCGATCGGGATCAGCTTCTATACGTTCCAGTCGATCACCTATTCCTTCGATGTCTACCGGAGGAGGCTCCCGCCGACCCGAAGCCTGCTCAACTACTCGGTCTTCGTCGCGTACTTCCCGCACATGGTGGCGGGCCCGATCCAGCGCGCGAACCATCTCCTTCCCCAGATCGAGAAGCCCCGCACGCGACCCACCATCGACCAGATCCGCTCGGGGTCGTTCCTTATCCTGCTGGGTCTGTTCAAGAAAGTGGCCATCGCCGACGCCGTCGCGATCGTGGCCGCCAAGGCGTTCGACGCACCGGCCGATGCGAGCAGCGCTCTCCTCTTCGTCGGGGTCATCGCCTTCGCACTCCAGATCTACGGGGACTTCTCCGGCTACACCGACATCGCGCGCGGCGTGTCCCGGCTATTCGGGATCGAACTGACGCTGAACTTCGAGCAGCCGTACCTGTCGCGCAACATCACCGAGTTCTGGCGGACCTGGCACATATCGCTGTCGACCTGGCTGCATGACTACCTCTACGTGCCGCTCGGGGGGAACCAGCGAGGGAAGTTGGCGACCTACCGGAACCTCATGATCACGATGTTGCTCGGAGGGCTGTGGCACGGAGCGTCGTGGACGTTCGTCATCTGGGGTGGGATCCACGGAGGGCTCCTGGCGATCCATCGCGCACTCGGCGGATACGCGCCGCGAGGCCGTCTGGATCCCCTCAGGTGGAAGGACATCACGAAGATACTGTTCACGTTCGCACTCGTGTGCCTTGCGTGGGTCTTCTTCCGGGCGGTCGATCTGACGTCGGCGCTGGACTACCTCGCGGGACTGTTCAGCTTCCGCTCGGGAGGTGTGAGTCTCGACGATCTCATCGTCGTTGGCGTCTCCGCACTCTTCATCTTCATCTTCGATATCTCACAGCGACTGACTCGCGATCAGGAGGTCGTGCTCCGGTGGGCCCCCCCGCTCCGGGGCGCCGCCTACGCGCTCCTGTTCATATGGATCGTCCTGTGGAGCGGCGGCGAGTCGCAGCCGTTCATCTACTTCCAGTTCTGAGCTCTCTTGCGCCTCGGCGCGGTTACGTAGAACAAAGATAAGTAATCGTGCGTATCGACCGGCGATGTCCGAATGGATACCTTTTGCTTCAGATAGAGGGTGCTTGTTGGTTACACCGACAACCCACTTGGTTCATAACGAGGACGTAGACGGAAGCGTGCAGGCTCACGCCGATCGCCAAGCTCGTCTCTCACATTCTGGCCGCAGGTTGGCCGGCGAACAGCAAGCACCCTCTACCAATCCCTCCGAGGCCCCCCCGTCCATCTTCCCTTCCTCGAAGGTTCGACATGGTCGGCGAGATCTGACTCAAAAACCTTAGCTCTCGAGGGCCAGGACCGCGGGGTGCTCCAGGAGCTTCACCACATCGAGGATGAACCTCGCCGCGGTCATGCCGTCGAGGATCCTGTGGTCGAACGTGATCGACAGGTTCATCATGAGGCGCGCCACGATCTGGCCGTCCCGCACGACGGGACGTTCGCCGGCCCGATGAACGCCGAGGATCGCCGACTGCGGGTGGAACACGATCGGTGTCGCCATGAGCCCGCCGAACTTGCCGGGGCTCGAGATCGTGAAGGTGGGGTCGCGCAGGTCCTCCGTCTTCAGGGTGCCGTCACGGGCCCCGGCGGCGAGACGCTCGACGTCGGCTGCGATCTCCCGGAGCCTCTTCGTGTGCGCCGCGCGCACAACCGGCACCACGAGACCCGCCGGCGTGTCGACAGCGATGCCGATGTCGTAACGATCGTGGAAGACGATCTCGCCTGCATCTTCGTCCAGCGACGCATTGAGAGCCGGGTAGTCCTTCAACCCGGCGACGACCGCCTTGACGATGAAGGGCATGAACGTGAGCCGCTGCGCCCCCTCGGCGCGCTCGTTGGCGAGATCGCGAGTGGCCTCCAGCTCGGTGACGTCGGCCTCCTCGACATGCGTGACGGGAGGCACCACGCGATGGGCGTGCACCATCCGCTCGGCGATCTTGCGCCTCACCCCCCGGAGGGGCTCCCGTCGCCCGCCTGGCTCTCCCTTCGGGAGGAGGATCTCGTACGAGCCGGCTCCCCCATTCGCATGGGCCTCGACGTCCTGCCGGAGAACGCGTCCTCCCGGGCCGCTCCCCTCGACGCGGGTGATGTCGACGCCGAGCGCGCGGGCGAGCTTGCGGACGGGCGGCATCGCCTTCACCCGGGCGCGGCCCGGCGATCGCTGAGACGGGGGCGAGGTAGTCGTCGTGGACCGTGCGGTCGTCGAGGTCGCGGTGACCGCCGCCGGTGGGGGCGGCGGGGGGGCCGGGCTCTCCTCGGCCAAGGGGGCGGCGGCGATCTCATCGCGCACGACCGCGTCGCCGGGGGTAGCGACGGTGACGAGCGTGGTCCCCACCGGGACGACGTCCCCCTGACCGACGTGGATACGCGTGACGACGCCGGCGAACGGCGACGGGATCTCGGCCATCGCCTTGTCGGTGATGACTTCCACCAGGGGAGCGTCCTCCTCGATCTCCTGGCCCTCGGTCACTAGCCAGCGATCGATCTCTGCCTCGGTAACGCCCTCACCGAGATCGGGCAGCTTGAAGTCAGGCACTAGAAATCCAACACCTTCCGGGCGCCCTGCTTGATGCGATCCACCGACGGCAGGTAATCGTCCTCGTTCGCGAACTGCGGGAACGGGACGTCGTATCCGGTGACGCGCATGACCGGCGCTTCCAGATCGAGCATCCGGCGTTCGTGGATCAGGCTCGAGACCTCCGCTCCGAGACCTGCGTGGCGCGGGGCCTCGTGAACGACGAGAGCCCGGGCACATTCCTCGGCGGACCGCTCGATGGCTTCGATGTCCAGAGGGTAGAGCGAGCGCAGGTCGATCACGCGGATGTCGACGCCGCGCTCCGCCGCCAGCTCGTCGGCCGCGGCGATGGACAGTGGAACGGTGGCGCCGTAGGTGAAGATCGCGAGGTCGTCACCCTCGCGAGCGATACGCGCGGTCGAGAGGAGCGCGGCGGTGTGGCCGTTGGTCTTACCGATCTGGAAGGGGGCTTCCTCGGGCACCTCCTCCCGCCCCGCTCGGTAGATCCGCTTGGGTTCCATGAACACGACCGGGTCGGGATCCTCTATGGCAGCGAGCATCATGTCACGTGCATCCCGCGGCGTCGTCGGACATACGACCTTCAGACCGGGAACGTGTGCGAAGAGCGCCTCGGGCGAGTCGGAGTGGAGCTCGGGCGCACGAACGCCCCCGCCGTACGGGATGCGGATAACGATCGAGGCGGGAACCTCGCCCTTCGTTCTCCACGCGTAGCGAGCTGCGTGCACGACTATCTGTTCGAAACCCGGATAGACGAAGACGTCGAACTGGATCTCGACGACGGGCAACATTCCGTACACCGCCATGCCGATCGCGCTGCCGACGATGCCGGCCTCGGCGAGAGGCGTGTCTACGATGCGGTTCTCGCCGAACTTGTCGAGGAGCCCGGCGGTGACGCGGAAGACCCCGCCGGTTCTGGCGACGTCTTCACCGAGCACGATCACCCGGTCGTCGGCCTCCATGGCTTGATGGAGCGCGAGGTTCAGAGCCTCGACCATGGTCAACTGGCTCATCGCGGCTCCTCCACATCTCCGGTCGATGTACCCGGCTGGGGCCCCAACGGCTTTACCTCGGGAGCGCGCGCCGAATGATGGAGCTCCTCGAGTCCCTCGTCGAACGTCCACGGCCGGCCCGACGAATAGATGCCGTCGAACAGCACCTCCTGGCCCGGTTGGTCCATGGCCTCCATCTCCGTAACCGAGTCGGCGATAGTCTGCTTCGCCTCCGCGCGGATCGATCCCTCGAGATCGTCGTCCATCACGCCGATCCGCCGGAGGAACGCACCCATCCGGCCGACCGGCTCGAGGTGCTCCCAGCGTGCGGTCTCGGCCTCGTCGCGGTACAGGCGCGGATCGTCCGCGGTGCCGTGGGCGCGCAGCCGGTAACAGTAGGCCTCGATCAAGGTCGGGCCGTCCCCGGCGCGGGCTCTCTCGAGAGCGTCCCGCGTCACTTTCCAGCATGCGATGGGATCGAACCCATCGACCCGCACGCCGGGCATGCCGTACGCCGCGGCCTTCTCGGCGATGGTGCGGGTCGCGGTTTGCTTGTTGAACGGCGTGGAGATCGCCCACTGGTTGTTGACGCAGAAGAAGATCGTGGGGGCCTTGAAGACCGACGCGAAGTTCAGCGCCTCGTGGAAGTCACCCTCGGAGGTGGCCCCGTCGCCGAACCACGACAGCGAAGCGGTCCTGTCGCCCTTGATCTTCGCGGCCCAGGCCACACCTACCGCGTGGGGCAGATGCGTTGCGATGGGGACGCATATCGGGCCGACGCGATGCTCGCGCGGATTCCAGAACCCGAGCTTGCCGCCGTAGCCCCGCCACCACGCGAAAACCGTAGCCGGTGCCACACCTCGGAGGATGCCGATCGCGTTCTGCCGATAGGACGGGAAGACCCAGTCGGATTCCTCGAGCGCGTAGAGCGGACCGGCCTGGGTTCCCTCCTCGCCCCAATAGAGGGCATAGGTGCCGATGCGACCCTGTCGTTGCAGCGCGACGGCGCGCTCGTCGAACGTGCGGAGGAGGACGAGCCAGCGGAACAACTCCACGAGGTCCTTCTCGCCCAGTCCATCGGGAACCGGGGTGTCCGCTTGCTCTCGGCCGTCGCCGATGATCCTGAGTACGTCTTCCATTGGCGTCAGTGGGCCGAGATCGGGCCGAATTCGGTGACGCGCACCAGCCGGATCCTGCTGATCTTCCGGATGCGCTCCTCTGCGTATTCGATGGCGGCCCGAGCCGTCGAGAGGTTCTTCTCGCGCGCCATCGTGAAGATCAATTGCAGAGACTTGTAGATCCCGAGGACCTTCTGCATGGCTCGTTCTCGGTCGTAACCACGGAGTTCGTCCTCGACGTTGATCAGCCCACCGGCGTTGATAACGAAGTCGGGCGCATAGAGGATGCCGAGATCGCGGAGCTTGTTGCCGTGCTCCTCCGTAGCCAATTGGTTGTTGGCCGCGCCGGCGATGATCTTGCAGCGGAGATCAGAGATCGTGTCGTCGTTGACGACGCCGCCCAGCGCGCAGGGCGCGAAGATGTCGACCGGCAGCTTGTGGATCTCGTCGAACGGAGCCGTCTCGACACCGTGGGCCGACACGGCGCGCGCGAGGTTGTCGACGTTGACGTCACCGATCGTGACGTCGGCCCCCTCCTGCACGAGGTAGCCACACAGAGCGAAGCCGACCTTTCCGACGCCTTGCAGCGCCACGGTTCGTCCCTTCAACGATGATTCACCAAAGACTTCGAGGCTGCACGCCTTCTGTCCCTGCAGGACCCCGTACGCGGTCACCGGCGAGGGGTCTCCGGACCCACCGTAGGTATGCGAACAGCCGGTGACCCAGCGCGACTCGCGCCGGACGGTGTCCATGTCTTCGAGTGCGGTGCCGACGTCCTCCGCGGTGATGTACCGCCCTCCGAGCGTCTCGACGAATCGGCCGTAGGCGCGCAGTAGCTCCTCCGTCTTGATCCTCGTCGGATCGCCGAGGATCACGGCCTTACCGCCTCCGAGGTCGAGACCAGCCGCGGCTGCCTTGTAGGTCATGCCCTTCGCAAGGCGAAGGACGTCGACCAAGGCCTCCTCTTCGGTGGGGTAGTTGTAGAACCGGGTCCCGCCCAGGGCCGGGCCCAGAGCGGTGGAATGGATCGCGATTATCGCCCGTAGACCCGATCGATCGTCATTGCAGTGAACTATCTGCTCGTAGCCATCGCCGTTGATGTGCTCGAACACACCCATCGTTGTCCCCCTTGCGCCCCCCGGGTCGTGAGAGACGAAGGGTTCTGTGCTCGTCTCGGACGATCAGCGAGGAACCTCGGTCATAGTCAGTTCCTTTGCTTGGTTCCTTCGATGGTACCTCGCATCATGGTGACCGGCCGTGGCCGGTTTACGATGCTTCGCGATGACAAGCACTTCGTACCTGCGCGTCTACCAGCCGCTGTCGGTGTTCTCCGAGCGCGAGAGGGAAGCATGGGTTGCACTATCCGACGAGTACGACGGCAGAGATACGGTGGCGACCAAGCGGTGGTTGCTTCGATCGGCACTTCCGCTCGATACGTTTCCGGCCCCCACGGAAGGCGCGTTCATCAGGCGTCTGGATGGTGCGCTTCTCGTGTGTCCCTGGCGCACGCGCCTCCGCATGCTCGCCGGCCTGCTCGCTTTCCGGGGAAGCATGCCGGATGAGGTCGCCGAAGCGTTCGTGTCGGATAACGAAGCCCGTCATGCTGCCAGGGAGCTCGCTCGTCTCGAAGAGGATCGTCCCGACATCCGCTCGCACATCATCCACGCGAACTGGCACGTTCCCCTCAGGTGGTTCGCCGCCTTCGAGGACACGGAGCGCGTCCTGACCGAGGACAAACAGGGCCTCCGGATCCGTTACGAATCTCAGCTTTCGTCGGCGCGGGCGCGCCTCACTCACGCCCTCAAGGTGCTGGAGACGTCGTGGATCGACGAGGGCGTAACCGCCGCAGTGCGCGAGCTGAGGGATTGGCTGGGCGAGTTCTCGGAGGAGGGATTGCTCGAGCTGGACTACGCGTCGGTGGCGCGTACGTTCTCGGACGAGGATCTCGTCGACGATCACTCCGCCGCGGAGGTGTGGAACTGCCTCGAGGCGTTGGAGTCGGGGGACGTCGTCAAAGCCGGCCGTACCTTCACTGAGCTCACCGACCGCTGGACCGAGGTGCGTGCCCGCGAGGTCGTCAACTGAGACCCAGACGCGTTTTCCTAGTCGGAAACACGCTGTGGGAGCACCCGAATTTCGACTAGGAAACGCCTACAGGCTTGGGCGATTTATGTCGATATAGGACTAGTTGCGTAGGACTAGCCGGTTCGTAGTCTCCAAAGGTCCAAAATGGCCCTTGTGAGCCATTACGCCGGAGGCTCCAACATCAGATGATTTGCACATGTCCGGCAAAGGCACCCGCCTGCGTTCGGGCAAGCAGGTTATGAGGACGTGCCGACCGACGGCACTGGGAATGGAGGCACGATGAAGGCGCAGAAGGATGACGCTCTCCTGACGCCCGCCGAGGTCGCCGCGCTCTTCCGAGTCGACCCGAAGACGGTCACTCGTTGGGCCAAGGCCGGCAAGCTCTCCTCGATCCGGACCCTTGGCGGTCACCGGCGCTACCGCGCCGATGAGGTCAAGAAGTTCCTCGAGGGTGTGCGGCAAGAGGCATAACCGCTTCTCAGGAGCCAAGCAAAACGGACGCTCGGACGAGCGTCCGTTTTTCTTCGTCCACCCCCGAAGAGTGGCGAGGGACAGAATCGAACTGTCGACACCGCGATTTTCAGTCGCGTGCTCTGCCAACTGAGCTACCTCGCCGTAGGAGCGAAAGGCAGGATACCGAACGACAGCCCCGGTAAGGGCTGTTAGCCTCATTCCTCCCTAGGCCCCTGTGGAGCAGTCTGGAGTGCTCGTCACCCTGTCAAGGTGAAGGTCGCCGGTTCAAGTCCGGTCAGGGGCGCTTCCCAAGCCGTCGGGCACATGCCCAGCGGCCGCAGTCTGCCTTCCGGAAGGCGCCGCTATGACTCAGCGCGCGGTCCTTCAACTATCGTCGTTCCCTGTTCGGTAACCCCTCCCCGTTGTCCCGACAACTC
>JBOGXG010000407.1:0-12618 GCA_050694195.1 Actinomycetota bacterium
CCGCAGATCAGGGGCAACATCAAGACGATCACCGACCACAACGGCTCCGAGCTCCGATTCACCTACTACGAGGACGGGAACCTCTTGCGTCTCACCCAGGCGGGTGGGACCAACGCCGATGGCTCCCCGCTCGCCAACCGCAGCTTCGTGTTCACCTACACCACCCCTACCGGCGACGACGCAGCGATCACCTTGGCGAGCGAGCGTCAGAACCCCGATCCGCATACGCCAAGCCAATCGACGCGGCTCTACAGCGTCATCGACCCGCGCGGCCACGAGACCACTTTCAGCTATCTCGGGTCTGGCACCGGACAGGATCGCTGGAAGCTGGCGAGCCGCACCAACCGGGCCGGCGACACGACCTCGTTTGCTTACGATTCGACAACCCGCCGGACGACGGTCACCGCACCGTTGTCGCGGGTCAACAAATATGACTTCGCCCCCAACGGCAACGTCACCACCATCACCGATCCGGCGGACCGCGTCACCGACGTGGAGTGGACCGACAACCACGTCACCAAGGTGACGGAGCCCGGTGGCGCCTACTCGACCTTCGCCTACAACGACAACGGCTACCTGACATCCGAGGTTATGCTCACCGATCGTGGTCCCGACGCGCAGGCGGAGACGAGCGACGACGAGGTCAGCGAGACGGTCCTCGAGTACCAGAATCTAGCGGTCGATGGGGCCGATGTGAGCGGGAAGTGGAAGGCCGGTCGTTCGGCGCCCCACATCAGCCAGCTCATCACCAAGGTCGACCCCAACGGCACCGCGACCCCCAGCATCACCGGCGACTTCCGCTGGCTCTTCACCTACGACGGGGCCGGCAACCTCGATGTCGTCACGGACCCCGAAGGTTTCGAAACGGACTATGCCTACAACTCGAACGGAACCGTCTCCTCGATCCTTAACGCCCGGGGCAAGTCCACGACCTTCCCGACCTACGACGACAACGGGCTTCCCACCGCGGTCGTGGATCCCCTCGGTAACATGACGAGGTTCGGCTACGACGATGACGGGCTCCTGCGTTGGGTCCAGGATCCGAACCACGCAACCCCTCCCCCCGGGATCGATGAGCGCTCCTACAAGACCTTCTTCGACTACGACAGCTTCCACCGTCTCGGTGCCCAGACCACGCCGCTGTCGACTCAGTTCCGCCAGGGCGAGTTGATCTACAGCGGGGCGCACTACGACGCCAACGACAACATCGTCCTCGAGTTGGCGCCCGATTACAGCCCCGGAGGTGGCCAGCAGACAGCGCGCACTTACGACGAGATGGACCGCTTGCTGACCGTGGCCGGACCAGACAAGACCGGTCCCGAGCTCCACACGACGACCTTCGACTACGACGCGGCCGGACGCACCTCGACCGTGACCTCTCCGGAGGGCAGCGCCACGACCGGCGTGGCCAACGACTTCGCCACCCTGTTTGATTACGACCAACTAGACCGCGTCATCAGGAAGATCCGCCACGCCGCCGACGGATCCGGCGATATCTCCCGCACCCACTTCTGTTATGACGTAAAGGGTGACCTCCGCTCTGTTACCGCCCCGCGGGCCAACGCCGCGAGCGTCGATTGCGGAGCCCTGCCCAACCCCACACAGCGGTTCTCCTACGACGACGCCCACCGGCCGCTCTCGGAGACGAACGCGCTGACGCACGAGCGCTCCGTCACCTACGACCCCAACGGCAACATCGTCACCGCGACCAACGAAGAGGACGACACCACCACCCTTACCTACGACCAACGCAATCTGGTGACCAAGATCGAGGAACCGTTCAGCGCGAGCCGAACGCTGACCACCAGCCTCGAGTACGACGGGGTCGGCAACCGCACCAAGGTGGTGAGCCCCCGAGCCTTCGACGCCGGGAATCCCAACCTCGCAACAAACTTCCACTACGACGACGCCGATCGCCTCACGAAGGTGACGTTGCCGACCGACGCGACCACCGACCCCGCCTTCATCCACCGTTCCTACGACGCCAACGGCAACCTCGAGTGGGTCTCGCTGCCGGTCGCCACGGACGTCGCCGCTTCGGTGGGCCCCGACCACAAGACCGAGATGACCTACTACGACTCCGGCTGGATCCGCAGCAGCGTCGACCCGCACCCGTGGGACCCGAACCCCGAGACACGGTTCGAGTACACCGCGGAAGGGTGGCAGGAGAAACGCTTCAGCCGCATCTTCGCCGACAGCAACGGCAACGACAACGAGGACAACAAGATCCTCGAGGAGCGCTGGGGCTACGCTCCCGACGGCATGCTGACCGAGAAGAGCGACAAGCGTCAGGACGTCAACACCTACAGCTACGACCGCAACAACAACCTCGTCAGCGCTCGGGATGCCAGCGGCGGCAACGGCGGGACCAAGGCATTCGCTATCCGCGTCGCTTACGACGGCTTGGAGCGGGCCAGCAAGGTCGGCCGACGAGACGAGGACGCCTCCGGCAGCGACTACAGCTTCACCCGCTTCGCCTACGACCTGAACGGGAACGTCACCGAGCGCTGGGACGAGGGCCTCGAGACCCAAGCCGGGACCGAGATAGAGCCGGGACGCCGTCACGAGTTCACCTACGACCTCGCCGACCGGCTGACCACCCAGGTCGACCATGGCCCAGGCGCCTCGACGTCTGACGACCAGAAGATCGAGAACATCTACATGATGACCGGCTGGGAGGAGCAGCGGGAGATCTACAAGCGCGACGGGTCGGGGAACTGGTCCCAGAAGCAGCGGACTAACTGGACCTACTTCCTCAACGGCAAGCTGTCGACGCTGTACATTCGCAACGCGTCGGACTCGATCAGGGAGGTTCATGACGTCGACTACATCCGCGCCGGCGTCTACATGAACGGGCATCGCACCAAGGACTTCTTCACCCGGGAAGAGCCGGCGAACGGCGACCCCTGGTGCACCAACTGCGCCTTCGAGTACCACTACGATGCCCAGGACCGTCTCGTGAAGGAGATAAAGAACCTCGACAACAGGGGGATCTTCGAGGTCACCGACTTCACTCTCGACGCAGCCGGCAACATCCTTACCGAGGACGGCCCCGGCGACACCAAGACCTCCACCTACGTCGGCAACGCCGTCGAGAGCGTTACGCAGGGCAGCGCCAGCGCCGACTATCACTACGACCGCGACGGGAACCTCCGCTGCGTCACCGACGGGAGCTTCAACCTCTCTGGTTGCGCGGCCGCCACCGCGTCGAGTCTCATCAGTGACTACAAGTACGACTATCTCAACCGGCTTGAGATGTTCCGGGCCTACCATAGCGGCGCCCGCAGCGATAAGGCGCTCTACTCCTACGACTCCCTCGATCGTCTCACCGAGGAGACCGAGCTTCGAGATGGCGCCTCCGAGGAGGACTTCTCCAAGCGGACCAGCTTCAGCCACCTCGGGCTCACCAACCTGGTGACCGAGGAAGTCGCCTCATCGCGGAAGCCCGATGCCAGCTACGAGCAGAGCACGAAGAGCTTCCACTACGACGCCTACGGCCACCGCATCTCGATGACCGATGATCCAGCCGGCAGCGGCGGCGCCAAGGATCCGGAGACCTACACCTATACCTACGACGTCCACGGCTCGGTGTCTCAGCTCCTCACCGACTCAGGGGCGGCCAAGGCGTCCTACGGCTACAACGCCTACGGCTCTGAGGATGACGACCTCACCGACAGCGGCGAGACCGGTGCAGTCGACCCCATCAACCCCTACCGCTACACCGGTAAGCGTCACGACGCCATTACAGGCCAGATCGACATGGGGGCGCGCCGCTACGGCCCTGATACAGCCCACTTCCTCCAGATGGATCAGTTCGCGGGGGCGCTGGCGAACCTGGGCCTGTCGGCGGATCCGTTAACAGGAAATCGGTATGGCCTAGCCGGCGGGAACCCGGTCTCGTTCGTCGAGTGGGACGGTCGCATGCCACGGCTCGACGGGACGGCCGGTGCTCTCCATCAAGACAAGCCGGAGAGCAACCGCCCAGCCAACGACGCGTACATGAATCCCGGGTCAGGCGGCGAAGCGATGATGACTGATGACTCTGGGGATTGGGTCAGATGCCCGGATCCCACCTGCAACTTAATCGAGCCTCGAACAGTCGGCGATATCGCTAAGGACTTCTATCATGGGGGACTAGATGCGTGCGGTCTGGCTCCTGGGATCGGGGAGTTCTGTGACGCGGCAAACGCACTCGGCTACGCCGTCGAGGGCGACTGGGGGAATGCCGCTCTCTCGGGAGCAGCAACTATCCCGTTCTTTGGATGGGGGGCGACAGGGACAAAGTACGCTGCCAAGCATGGCGATGAGTTTGCCGAAGGTGCCACAAGGGGTGCAGATGACTTGGCAGGGTTTGCGGCTAAGACCTGCTCCTTCGCCGGTGCTACGACCGTCTTGATGGCCGATGGCACGAGGAAGCGGATCGAGGACGTCGAGGTCGGGGACAGGGTCATCGCGACTGATCCCGAGACTGGCGAACAGGCTGCCAAGGCCGTCGAGCACGTCTTCGTCCACGACGACACCGTCATCGACCTCGTCGTCGACGGCGAGGTCATCACCACAACCGAGGATCACCCCTTCTGGTCAGTGACCGACCAGCGGTTCGAACGCGCCGACGACCTCGCGGGCGGCGAGCAGGTCCTCGGCGCCGACGGACGCGTGATCACGGTATCTGGGCCCGAGCTCAGATCCGAGCGCGAGGCACCGGCCTACAACCTCGCGGTGGAAGGCATCCACACTTACCACGTCGGCACGAGCGAGGTCCTGGTCCACAATGAGTGTCCTGTCGGGCTCCGGACGTCGCCCTGGTCGGGGAACATGCGATCGAGTGGGCGCTTGCCAACGCATGATGAAGTGCGATCCCTCTCGCCTCTCGATCGAACCGAGTTGGCGGAGGTCCTTGAGATCAGCATCCACGGACGCCGCGCGGACCTGAACGCGTATCCTGCCCCGCCGGATGCCGGCCATCTGCTTCGGCTGGAGGGCGAAGTCCAGCTACTCGATTTCATCAGGAGCATGCGGTGACCCGTGAAGCGCACGCCGTGGTCCAGGACTTGCTTTCGGCGACCGAGGAGAAAGCGAGGGATTCTCTCGCCTTCGAGCTGTCGGAGTTGCTGTACGACGCCAAGACGATAGAGGTGTTAGAGCCGCTGTACCAGTCGAGTGATCCGGACCACGCACGGAGGCTGGCTGCAATCCTGTATGAACACGGCGACCGCAGCGATGAGTTCGTCGGTTGGATCGATGCATACCTCGACCACGACGACGGGAACGTCCGCTATTGGGCCGCCGGGTGTGCGGCGGAGTTGGATCCGGTCCGATATCCGGAGACGATCGCCAGGATGCTTGCGAAGCTCTACGACATTCCGCCAGTCGCCGCAGGCGTCACGGCGTACCTCTCCTGGGTTGACATCGACGATCTGGACCGCGCGAGAGCGCACCTGAGCGGAGAGCTTCGGGAACTCATCGCGTGGCTTCAGGAGGGTGACTACAAGGACTGGGAGCGCCTTTACCGGGAGGACGGTGTTGCCGCGTTGGTCGCAGTCGCTGCGTTGGGGCGCGAGTTGCCCACGGAACCCGAGCGACTGGAGAATGTTCGAGAGAGCGACGATGAGGCGGTTGCGCTCGCGGCTCGGCGCATCTCCGAGCGGGTGCGACCTTATTGGTGATCCGCCGCGCTGCTGCCAGCGTTGGAGACTTCTGGCAGTTCTGTTCGTCACGGCTATGTCTGCGTCTGCGGACGTCCTCGCGACCGGATCGTGTCCGGGCATCGTCGTGACCGACGTGGACGTCCCCCACCCGTTCGCCTCGCTCAATGGTTCATCGCGGTTTGTTGCCACAACGGGTATTGGCTAGCGAATGAGGCCGCGGTTGGCTTAGGGTCGTACTCGTCTTTCGTCGGCCCTTTGAACGCCGGCCAGGGAATGCGGTGGCATCACATCGTTGAGCAAACATCCGGCAACATCGGACGATCTGGACCCCTGAAAATTAGGCCCAGGCGACCAGGCCCAGGTCCATCTTGTTCGTCAGGTCGTCGTGGGCCGGGATCGCGCGCACGGCGAAACCGTAGAGCCCGGTGGCCCCGGCGACGAAGGAGCCCGTGTACCTGCAGGTGCCGTTCTCGACGGACTCCGCGGTCAACTCGATGAACGATGGGTCGGTGAGCTCCCCGTTGGCCCCGACCAGACCGTGGGCGAGCTCGACCGAGATGTCCTCAGGCGTCAAGGTCCCGATGCGCACGGTGGCAGCGACGGACCGCTCGTCGCCGAGGTCGGCCGCGGTCACCTCGCCGTCCACGTTCACGACCGCGACCTCGCTCCATCTCGCCCGCACGCGCGCCTTCCATGCCGCAACGGACCTGGCGCGGCCGAAGCTCTCTGCACGCATCTCGCCGCTCTGCTGCGCCGCCGGCTCGTACAGGGTCTGCACGTAGTCGCGCACCATCCTGTCCGCGGTGACGAAGGGCCCGAGGGACTGGACCGAGCGCTTCAGTCGGTCGATCCACCGGCGCGGCACGGGTCCCTCCGTGCGCTCGTAGAAGCGCGGCACGATGTCCCGCTCGAGGAGATCGTAGAGAGCGCTCGCCTCCACGCGATCCTGGAGGGCGAAGTCGGTGTACGTCTCGGCGGTCCCTATCGCCCAACCGTTCGAGCCGTCGTAGCACTCGTCCCACCATCCATCTAGCACAGAGAGGTTGAGGACCCCGTTGAGCGCGGCCTTCATGCCGCTCGTGCCCGAGGCTTCCATCGGCCTGCGCGGGTTGTTCAGCCATACGTCGGCGCCCTGCACGAGGATGCGCGCCACCTCCATGTCGTAGTCCTCGATGAACGCGAAACGTCCGCGGACCTCCGGATCGGCCGCGAAGTGAACGAGCGCGCGGATCAGATCTTTACCGGGGTCGTCGAGCGGGTGGGCCTTGCCCGCAAGGACGATCTGGATCGGCCTGTCTCCCGAAAGGAGGAGGCGCTTCAGCCGGTCGACATCCGACAGGAGCAGTGTGCCGCGTTTGTAGGGAGCGAAACGCCGCGCGAACCCGATCGTCAGCAGGCCCGGATCGAACACATCGTCGGTCCACGCCGCCTCGGCATCGGACAGGCCGCGCGCGAGCGCCTGCCGGCGAAGTCTCTCGCGGACGAAGTAGACGAGTCGCTCGCGGGCGCGCTCTCGCGCCCGCCACAACTCGGCGTCGGGCACCTCGGCGACGCGCTCCCAACGGCCGCTTCCCGTCTCCGCCCACTCGGGTGGGAACCGGCGATCCAGAACCTCGGCCATCTCCGGCCCGAGCCACGTTGGTGCATGGACACCGTTCGTCACGCTGCCGACCGGGACCTCGTCCGGCGGGACGTCGGGCCACAGCTCCGCGAATATGGAGCGCGACACCCGGCCGTGGAGCTTGCTGACGGCGTTCGATCGCGCCGACAGCCGAAGGCCCATCACCGCCATGTTGAAAGAAGATGTCTCGAGCGGCACGGGATGGGACTGCCCGATCTCCATCAACTCCTCGAAGGTCAGGTCACACTCCTTCGCGAAGCTCGTGAAGTAGCGCTCCATCAGGTCGACCGTGTATACGTCTATCCCGGCAGGAACGGGGGTATGCGTCGTGAAGACGGTGCCGGCCCGCACCGCCTCCATCGCCTCGGCCGTAGTCATCCCTTCACCGGTGACGAGTTGCCTGATCCTCTCGAGTCCCATGAAACCGGCGTGTCCCTCGTTCGTGTGGTACACGTCCGGGTCGTGCCCGGTCGCTTGAAGGGCACGAACACCACCGATCCCGAGCACGATCTCCTGGCGCAACCGGTGCTCCGTCCCACCTCCGTAGAGCCGGTCGGTGATGCCGCGTTCGTCCGCGTCGTTCTCTTCGACGTCGGTGTCGAGCAGCAGCAGGGGGATCCGACCGACCTGGGCCTGCCAGATCTGTGCGACGCAGCGAACTCCGGCGAGATCGACATCTATCTTCAGCGGAACATCGCCGTTCAGCAAAAGCCTCAACGGCATCGCGTGAGGATCGAGCGCCGGATAGCGCTCCTGCTGCCAGCCGTCCGCATTGAGTTCCTGGCGGAAGTAACCCTGGCGGTAGAGGAGGCCGACCGCGATGAGAGGTATGCCGAGATCGCTGGCCGCCTTCAGATGATCGCCGGCGAGGACGCCGAGGCCGCCCGAGTAGATCGGCATGGCCTCGCTGACGCCGAACTCCGGCGATAGGTAAGCCACCGAGCGGAGAGCGCTGCCCTCCCGCCCCTGGAACCAGCGGGGCTTGGTCATGTACCGCTTGAGGTCTTCGGTGACCGACCCCAAGAAAGCCACGAACGGTTCGTCCTCACTGAGCTGATCGAGACGCTCCTTCGAAACGAGGCCGAGCATCCTGATCGGGTCGTGGCCGGCGGCGTCCCACGCGTCGGAGTCGACCCAGCGGAACAGTTCGACGGTGCGCGGATCCCAACTCCATCTGAGATTGAGCGCGAGCGGGAAGAGCCCCTCCAGGGGAGCCGGAAGCGATGCTCTGACCGCGAAGCTCCGTAGCGCCTTCATGTCTGTCGGTCCTTCCCTTCGCCACCAGTGTGTAGGTGCGTCTCGATCTGTCCTACCCCTCATACTCCCGCAACCCCGAGCCCTTACGCCGTTTATCGGCAGCCGGTGGGTAAAGAGGAGGTTGTTAGCCTGCTCGAGGCGTTATATGGCTGGGAGCACAAAACCACAAGAGGCGGAGCGGATCCGAGAGGAGAGGGCTTGAAACCGGACACCAAGAGGGGGCACGTCGTGATCGAGCGGATCGACCCGCAGATCGACGGCGGACGCTTCCGGGCGAAGGCGATAGTCGGTGACCTGGTCGAGGTCTCGGCGGACATCTTCCGGGACGGGCCCGACCTGCTCCAGGCGACCCTCCGGTATCGCGGTCCCCAGAACAAGGCGTGGCAGGAGACGTCGATGACCCTCGTCGAGAACGATCGTTGGTCGGGGTCCTTCAGCCCCGATCACGTCGGCTGCTACCGGTACACGATCGAGGCGTGGACCGACGACTACGGCACCTGGCGGCGGAACCTCATCAAGAAGGTCGAGGTCGGCGATCCCGTGGAACTCGAGATCGAGGAGGGGGCCAGGCTGATCGAGGCGCGGCTCAAGTCGATCGCCACGACGAAGGAACGCAAGGCGATGATCGAGGCCATCGACACGATGCGGACGAAGCCCAAGAAGAGAGAAGGCTTCACCGATCCACGCGTCGTCGCGGCGCTCTCCGACGCGGTCGGGATGACGATGATGAAGTACCCGGACCGTTCGCGCTCGACCCATTACAAACCGATGCTGGAACTCCGCGTCGACCGCGAACGGGCTCGCTTCGGAGCCTGGTACGAGTTCTTCCCGCGTTCGACGGGGACGAAAACCCGCCACGGCACGTTCAAGACCGCCGCGAAGAGGCTCCCGGCGATCGCCGACATGGGCTTCGACGTCGTGTATCTGCCCCCGATACATCCGATCGGCACGTCCTATCGCAAGGGGAAGAACAACTCCCTGAAAGCGACCGCGAAGGACGTCGGGAGCCCGTGGGCGATCGGGGGACCGGAGGGAGGCCACACCGCGATCCATCCCGACCTCGGGACGATCGACGATTTCGACGATCTCGTGGCGGAGGCGGAGCGTCTGGGCCTCGAGGTGGCCCTCGATTACGCGATCCAGTGCTCGCCGGATCACCCCTGGGTGACCGAACACCCCGAGTGGTTCCACCACCGTCCGGACGGGTCCATCCAGTACGCCGAGAACCCACCTAAGAAGTATCAGGACGTCTATCACGTGAACTTCGATTGCCCCAACCCGGACGAGCTATGGCTGGAATTGAAGAGGATCGTCGATCACTGGATCTCCCACGGCGTGAAGATCTTCCGGGTCGATAATCCTCATACGAAGCCGTTCCCGTTCTGGGAGTGGCTCATCACGAGCATTCACGAGGAGCACCCCGACGTCGTCTTCCTGGCGGAGGCGTTCACGCGCCCGAAGGTGATGCAGCAGCTCGCCAAGCTCGGCTTCACGCAGTCCTACACGTACTTCACGTGGCGCAACCACAAGTGGGAGTTGATGGAGTACCTGAACGAGCTAACGCGTACCGAGATGGCGCATTACTTCAGGCCGAACTTCTTCGTCAACACGCCCGACATCCTCCACGCGTTCCTCCAGCACGGAGGTCCGCCGGCTTTCAAGATCCGCTTGATCTTGGCGGCCTTCCTCTCCCCCAGCTACGGCATCTACTCCGGCTACGAGATCTTCGAGAACGTCCCCGTCGCTCCCGGGAGCGAGGAGTACCTCGATGCGGAGAAGTACGAGCTGAAACCGCGGGACTGGAGCCGGCCCAACATGATCGACTATGTGAGACGCGTCAACGAGATCAGGCGTAAGCATCCCGCTCTCGCGGAGTTCACGAATCTGCACTTCCACGACATCGACAAAGAGAGCATCATCGTGTTCTCGAAGACATCACCCGATGGAGAGACGATACTGGTGGTAGTCAATCTCAACGCCTTCCACGGGGAGGAGGGAACGACGAACCTAGACCTCGGAGCACTCGGCGTGGATCCGAACGTTCCCTTCGAGGTCCACGATCTCATCTCCGACACGAAATACGTGTGGCACGGACCGCACAACTACGTGTTCCTCGATCCCCACGGGCAACCTGCGCACGTCTTCCGGATCGGAGGCTAACCCGGTTGAGCGATCGACCCGTGGAGCCGGCGTCCCACCCCGGACAGGTCAGCACTCGGATCATCGGGGATCCGCTCTGGTACAAGAAGGCCGTCATCTACGAGGCCTACGTTCGGAGCTTCAGGGACTCGAACGCCGATGGGTTCGGGGATTTCAAGGGTCTGACGGAGAAACTCGACTACCTCGAGTGGCTGGGCATCGATTGCGTCTGGCTGCTGCCTTTCTATCAATCACCGCTCCGCGACGGCGGCTACGACATCTCCGACTTCTACTCGATCCTTCCGGAATACGGGAACCTCAACGACTTCATGGAGTTCCTGGAGGCGTCCCACGAGAGAGGGATAAGGGTCATCACCGATCTCGTCATGAACCACACGTCGGACCAGCATCCCTGGTTCCAGGAATCGCGGGACCCCAGTTCCGAGAAACGTGATTGGTACGTGTGGTCGGACACGCCCGACAGCTATCAAGAGGCACGCATCATCTTCGTCGACACGGAGAAGTCGAACTGGACGTGGGACGAAGACGCCGGCGCCTATTACTGGCACAGGTTCTTCGCTCATCAACCAGATCTCAACTACGACAGCGAGGAAGTACAGGAGCAGATGCTTGCGGTCGTGCGTTTCTGGCTCGATCTCGGGCTCGATGGTTTCAGGCTCGACGCGGTGCCCTACCTGTTCGAGCGGGAGGGCACGAACTGCGAGAACCTGCCGGAGACCCACGCGTTCCTGAAACGGGTCCGGCAGGAGGTCGACAAGCTTTACGACGACGTCGTCCTTCTCGCCGAAGCGAACCAGTGGCCGGCCGATTGCGTTCCCTACTTCGGCGAGGACGACGAGTGCCACATGAACTTCCACTTCCCGCTGATGCCGCGGATGTTCATGGCGGCGCGCCGGCAGGTTCGCTATCCGATCGCCGAGATCCTGTCGCAGACACCGGACATCCCCGAGAACAGCCAGTGGGGCATCTTCCTTCGGAACCACGACGAGTTAACGCTCGAGATGGTGACGGACGAGGAACGGGACTACATGTACAACGAGTACGCGAAGGATCCTCGCATGAAGTTGAACCTCGGGATCAGGCGACGGCTCGCGCCGCTGCTCGACAACTCGAGGGATCAGATGGAGCTCTTCCACGCGATGCTGCTGTCGCTTCCGGGGACGCCGATCATCTACTACGGCGATGAGATCGGGATGGGCGACAACATCTATCTCGGAGACCGCGACGGCGTCCGCACCCCGATGCAGTGGAGCGGAGACAGGAACGCCGGCTTTTCCCAGGCCGACTTCGCCCAGCTCTACCTCCCCCTTCTGATGGACCCCGTGTACGGCTACCAGGCGGTCAACGTCGAGGCGGAACAGCGGCACCCCACGTCGTTCCTGCAGTGGTTCAGGCGGCTCCTGGCCGTACGCAAGCAGCATCCCGTGTTCGGATTCGGGGCCTTCGAGGCGCTGAATCCGCAGAACCCGGCGATCTTCCCCTATGTCAGAAAATGGAACGATGACGTCGTACTGTGTGTGAACAACCTGGCGGGGACCGCCCAGGCGGCCGAGTTAGACCTCTCGCCGTACGAGGGTATGTATCCGGTCGAGATGATGGGGGGAGAACAGTTCCCCCGCATCGGTGAGTTGCCCTATCTGCTTACCTTCGGCCCCCATAGCTTCTACTGGTTCCACTTATTGCCCGAGGAGTCCATATGAGTTTCGACATGACGCAGTGGATCGAGCGCCTGCCGGAGCAGCGCTGGTTCGGCCACAAGGGCCGGGCGATCACGAGCGTCGAGATCGTCGATCAGGGACGCCTGGACGAGGGCGAGGAGCCGTTGATGTTGGCGATCGTGAAGGTGACGTTCGCGGACGGTGGGTCGCTCCTCTACCACCTCCCTATCGTCGTCGGAGATGACTCGCTGCCGCGCGATGCACTGAACGAGGT
>JBOGXG010000408.1:0-2025 GCA_050694195.1 Actinomycetota bacterium
TCGGCATCGCCAAGGCCGCGTTCGCAACAGGGGACGTGACGACGACCGGCAAGATCCTCGGAACCGTCGCTTATCTGTCGCCCGAGCAGGCCGCGGGACAGGAGCCGAGCGCGGCGTCCGATCTCTACGCTCTCGGCATCGTCATGTACGAGATGCTGGTCGGACGACCTCCGTTCCCTCGATCCGGGGGCGTCGCCACCGCGATCGGGCATCTCCGCGACGATCCGCCCCCGCTCCGCAGCATCCGCGCCGGGATCCCTCGCTCGCTCGACGCGGCGGTGATGAAGGCGCTGGCGAAGGATCCGTCCGATCGCTTCGCCTCCGCGCAGGAGATGCACGACGCGCTGCTCGAAGGGGTCGGCGGGCGCACCGCGGTCACTCCGCGGGTCTCGGGCCCCGCTCCGGCCGAACGGGACGAGACCGTCGTCATCGAGCGTCAGCCCTTCCTCCGATCCGAGGGCAGGCACATCGCACCCGTCGTCATGCTGGTGGTGGGCGCGATAGTCGTCGCGATCGCGGTCGCGGCACTGATAGGAACCGCCAGCGACGACCCCGATGACGCCGGCGGGGCCGGTACGCAGACTTCATCGGGAGACGATGCCGGCGGAGCCATCCGACCCGTCACAGCCTCAGACTTCGATCCCGAGGGCGGCGATGGAGAGCACCCCGAACTGGTAGCCGATGCGTTCGACGGCAACGCCTCCACCTCGTGGCACACCCAGGATTACAGCACCGCCATCTCCACACAGAAGGAGGGTGTGGGCCTGACGTTTGACCTGGGAGAGACGCGCGATGTAGCCGCGGTGGAGATCCTGTTCGATCGCCCCGGTTACAGCGTGGAGCTTCGGGCTGCCAACGACCAGGGCGCCTCCCAAGACGACTACGAGCTCGTCGACTCGACGACCTCGGCCGATGAAGAGACCCGCTTCGATATCGAGCACGGCGCGCGCCACTGGTTGGTGTGGATAACCGATCTACCGGGGGGCGAGGCCGGCACCGGCTATATCGCAGAGGTCAGATTCCTTGGCCCCTGACGGGAACGCCGATGAAAGCGAGCTGCTGCAGCGGGCACTGGAGGGAGACGACCGAGCGTTCTCCACTCTCTTGAGACGGCACGAGGACAGGATCTTCGCGCTCGCGCTTCGCATGACCGGATCGCGCGCCGACGCGCTCGACGCGACCCAAGAGGCGTTCATCCTCGCGTTCCGCCGCGCGGCGAGCTTCCGCGGTGATGCAGCCTTCTCGACATGGCTCTATCGGATCGCGATCAACGCATGCAAAGACTTCATCCGGAAGCGATCCCGGGCTCCCGGGCTCGTTGGATCGGAAGAACCCCCCGAGGAGGCAGACCCGCGCCCGGCCGTGGACGATCAGGTCGCGCTGCGACTCGACCTCTCTGAGGCTCTGGCCGGATTGTCGGATGAGTATCGAGAGGCGGTCGTTATGTACGACTTGGGAGGCGTTCCTTACGAGGAGATCGCACGGATAACCGGAGTCGCGATAGGAACGGTGAAGTCACGCATCAGCAGAGGACGGCGACAGCTCGCCAAACTCCTGGAACATCGGCACGAGCCCGGGTCGTCAAAGGAACAGATATGAACCTCGAGCACGAGCGCTGCTCCGAGCTCCTCGGCCCCCTCCTCAGGGGCGAGCTATCGGAGCGAGAGACCGCTCTCGTAAAGGAGCACCTGGCGGGATGTGAGGAGTGCCGCGCCGAACGCCTCGGTCTGGAGGCTCTAGCCGGCGCGCCCGGCGTCATGGCGGTTTCGGCCGAGCCGTTGAGCGAACTCGAACGGGCCCGCCTCCATCGCGCCGTCTCCGCCGCGCTGCCGCATCCCCGGACGATCGTGCCCGATACTCCGAAGCCGTGGGTCGCTCGCCTCGCTCCGTACCTGGGGGCCGCTGCCGCGCTCGTGCTCGTCGTGTTCGGCGTGACGCAGATGGATCTAGGGGGGTCCGATGAGGACGCCGGCTTCTCCACGAGGGATGAAGCCGGCGACGGAGGAGCTGGGAGAGCCCCCGAGT
>JBOGXG010000409.1:0-3055 GCA_050694195.1 Actinomycetota bacterium
ATAAGGAGTCGCCCGACGAAGTCCTTCTTCCTCGAGAAACGAGCAGGGGAGGGGGGCGGGCTGGCCCTAGCGCGCTTCTTTCTTCGGTTCCGCCCACCATGCCTCGGCGCGACGTTCGACGCTCGGCAGTCTCGACAGCAACGGGAAGGTCCATGTCTTCGTGAGTATCCACGCCGCGGCCGCGCATGCGAGCGAGATGCCTACGAGCGACAAGTCCGAGCCGGAGCGTAGACCCACCAGGACGAGGATCAGTCCCGTGTTGTAGACGATGAGCTGCGCTCTGCCGCCTACCTCCATAGCCACCAACTCGACGCGCCGTCGCTGGGGAACGGGAGCCCGGGTGCTCGGCAGCAGGAACGACCACGCACCCATGAGTGCCTGGACCGCGAAACCTCCGGCACCACCGACCACGACGAAGTCGCGAGCCGCAGCCCAGTCCCTTTGCGTGAGGATGACGACCAGGGCCATCGTGGTGATGAGCGCCCATCCCATCGCAGCCACCAGGTGGAACGCCGCGGTTGGAACCTTGCGCCGGCTTGGTGCCGCGAGCACCTTCTTCAGATAGAGACCGAAGGCCCCAAGCCCGACGAGGTAACCCGCCCATCCCTGCAGCGGAGATCCAGCCGAGCTCGGTGGTGGCACCGGTTGACAACGCCATCAGTCCGGCGAACAGCAACCACGGAGACGCTTTAACCAACCCCAACCCCGGTGCGCGTACGTGGAGGATCGTTGGTAGCAATGTGATCGCGGTCCCGACGATCGTCATACCGGCCCAGCCGAATATGTTCAGGGTCATGTGGACGCCCCGGTGGGCGACGTAGGACCCCCCATCGTCGAACGCCCCCGCGCCGAGTGCTCCTCCGATCGAGGCGCCCAGGAGGAGACTCGTACCGGCAAGGCGGTAGAACGTGCCGGTGATCGAGAATCGACGGTTGATCGAAGTCCGCCACATCCTGTGGACCTGCCAGGTCACCCATCCGATCACCCCAACGAAGATGACCACACCGGTGATGAAGACCGGATCGACGTCGTTCAAGCGACCGAGGATCACCGACACCGCGGCTACGTTCAGCAATCCCAACTGCGTCACGGTGGTGCTGCGAGCCGGCCCACGGGTCAGGCCGAGGGTTGCAGAGAACATCAGCTGACCTCCCACGATGGCCTGGGTGACCGCTCCCAGAAGAACGATGTGAAGTGGCAGCCACCATCCGAGACCGCTCGGCGCGCCGAGAGGAACGGCCACCAGCGCCGCCGTCGCCCAGATGCGAGCGCTGAGGTTGTGATCGCTCATGAGGGGGCGCCCCAGGGTGCGCTGGGGTGTCTGGGCTTTCGCTATCTCGATCCGCCCGCGCGCGCTCATGGCTGGAGGAGTAGACCTAGCATGATCCCGTAGGCGACATGCGCGACCAGGGTGACTGCTGCGGTCGCGCGGCCGTAGTTCAGACCCAGCAATCCGGGGGGCTCGAGGATGACGTCCCCGTCCGGCCCCTGTCGATCAGAGGCCATCCGGGGATGGATCCCGGGAAGCAGCGGGATCAGCAAGGTGAGAGCGGCGATCCCGTGCAGGAGCCCGAATAGACCACCGAGCCACCACGTGCCGAGATCGAGAAGAGCGAAACCCGACGCATAGAGCAGCGCGAAGAATTGCCCGTTGAGTAGATGTATGAACGACCCCACGACCCGAGCCCGATCAGGATCCTCGACGAAGATCGTCCCGAGCAACATCGGGATGTCCATACGAGTACGCCCGGCAAGCTGGGCCGCTACCAAGATCGCAGTGAGGGCCACGGTGGCACCGAAACCGAACGTTGCCCAACCACCCCAGTCCATCATGACGCCTCCGCTTCGGCTCGCCCCGCGCTCCGGAGTGCCAGAGCGGCCTGGACGACTGTCGCGTGGGTGAAAGCTTGAGGAAAGTTCCCGAGTTGTTCGTGATTCCCGGGATCGAGCTCCTCACCGAATAGCCCGAGGTCGTTGCCGTGAGACAACAAGCGCTCGAACATCTTTGTTGCCTCGACGATCCGTCCGGTATGGACGAGGGCTTGGACGAGCCAGAACGAACAGGGAAGAAAGGCCCCCTCGTTACCGTCCAGTCCGTCCGCCTGCCTCGGGTAACGCAGGAGTAAGCCGCCGCCGACCTCCAGGTCCGCGCGGATCGCATCGATAGTGCCTCTCACCAGAGGTGAACCCTCGGGCTCGAAACCGATAACGGGTAGCACGAGGAGCGATGCGTCGACCTCGTCGCTGCCCGCCTTCCAAACGAGGGTGCCGCGGCTCTCGTCGACGCCGTTGGTCCGGATCCAACGTGCGATGGCATCTCGTTCGCGAGTCCATCTCTCTGCACGAGCGGCGCGGATCCGGTGACCTCGGGCGATGCGTGATATCCGGTCGAGTGCCAACCACGCCATGAGTTTCGAATGTACGTAATGTGCCGGGTCACCTCGCACCTCCCATATACCGGCGTCGGGTTGCATCCACACATCTGCGACGAAGTCGGCGAAGCCGGAGACGGCCCTCCAGATCTCGCCCTGGAGACGGTGGCTCGATGATTCGAGCATCCACGCGGCGTCGGCGACCCAGCCGTAGACGTCCAATTGATGCTGGTCCCTGGCCTCATTACCTACTCTGACCGGACGACTGTCCCGATAACCCGTGACGTCGGCCTCACGTTCGGGTGGCGCCGGCTTGCCGTAGATGTCGTAGAGGACACTAAGCCGGGGCCTGGTCAGTCGGCTGGAATGGAGCAACCAGTGCATGAACGAATGCGCGAGGCGATGGTCGCCGGTCATGGAGAACGCAACGAGACCGATCGAGGCATCACGAGGCCAGGAATAGCGATAGTCCCAGTTGCGGCCTGCTCCGATGGCTTCGGGGAGCGACGTGGTGGGGGCCGCGACCGGCGCGCCCGACGGGCTATAGGTCAGCATCCGGAGGGTGATCAGGCTCCGGACGACCGCCTCCCGGAACGGCCCGTCGTACTCGATCGTGTCCGACCATCCTCTCCACCACCGTTCTGTGCCGATCGATAGGTCATGTGCCTTGGAGGGAGATACCC
>JBOGXG010000410.1:0-3043 GCA_050694195.1 Actinomycetota bacterium
CCTAATTACACGTTGAATGCGCGTTTGTGCGCGCGTTCGCGGATAGGGGAGCATGAGATCGCCGAGTCGATCTCATGGAGATAGAGACAGGAGGTGTGGAGTTTGGCAGCCAGAAAGACAACGGGCAGACGTAAGTCAAGCGCTCGTAAGTCGACACGGAAGCCAGCTGCTCGCAAGTCCACCGCGCGTAGGTCCACCGCGCGGAAGTCGACGGGGCGGAAGAAGTCGACCGGGCGGAAGAAGAGCACCGCTCGGAAGTCGACCGGTCGCAAGAAGACCACGGCGCGCAGGAAGCCGGCGCGTAGGAAGTCGACGGGTCGCAAGAAGACCACCGCTCGCAAGTCGACGGGTCGCAAGAAGAGCACCGGCCGCAGGAAGTCGACGGGCCGGAGGAAGTCAACTGGGAGGCGCTAGCAGCCCTTCGAGTTTGGATTCAAGAGAGCGGCCCGGTTTCATCAGAAGCCGGGCCGCTTCTCCGTCTGCGGCCGGGAGGTAACGCCGCGGCACCAGTCCCACGATCTCGGTAGCGTCGACGACGATCCCTCGGTCCGCGGCCAGGGATCCCACCACGGCGAAAGCCTCGTCGATCCCGGTCACCGCCGGTGCCGTGAGGTTCATCGTCACCTGTGCTCTACCTCGGGCCATGGGGACTCCCAGCGCCCTGATCCCGGGTGGCCCCCCGGCGGCGGTGCGGATCCGTGCCGCGATCGCCTTGGCGTCCTCCTCCGTTCCACGGAGCCATACGTTGAAGGCGACGAGCGCGTCTCTCGCTCCGACACACACGACACCATGGCGGGGGTCGATCTCGGAGGGCCCGAAGTCGGGTAGGAGTCCCGCGCGAGCGCGCCGCGTCAAACCGTCCAGCCCATCCTTCCTCAGTGCCGGAAGCTCGCGTGTTTCGTCACGACGGGCCGCGTCCCCGTAGAGGTAGACGGGAAGCGACGCGCTCTCTGCGATCGCGGTGGCCGTATCCAGCGCGGTCGCGACCGCGCTCGCCATCGTTCCCTCGTGCGGTACCAATGGGCACACGTCGAGGACCCCGATACGAGGATGAACACCCGTGTGGCGCGTCAGGTCGATCGAAAGCTTCGCGGCCGCCGCGAGGGCGGCGAGAGCACCCGGTAGGGACGCGGAGGGTCCGGTGGTGGTCAGCACCGCGCGGTTGTGCGCCCCATCCATGTGAACGTCGAGGACGATCGCTCCCTTAGACGTGAGCTGCGCCGAGAACCGCTCCAGATGTGAGGGGTCGCGCCCCTCGGAGACGTTGGGGATAGCGATCAAGTCCATACGAGGCGTTACCGTAGGGGGAATGACAGATTATGGCTACTCGGTCGAGGTACCGCTCGCGTACGACGAGGCCGTTCTTCAGGCACGGCTCGCGTTCCGCGGCGAAGGTTTCTCGATCCTTTCCGAGATGCATGTCGGGGGATTACTCGGGGCCGAGGCAGGCGAGGAGCGGCAGTACTTGATCATGGGGGTGTGGAACTCCGCGGTGAGCGACAAGAGTGTGTCGCCGGATCTGCGCGTCGCCGTGCACCTGCCATGCAACGTCGTCGTGCAGGAGGTTGGGGATCATTCGGTGGTTGCGGCGCTCGACCCGGCCGACGCACTGGAGATCCCCGAACAGGAACGAGACGAGGTCACCGCCGCAGCCCGCGCCGCGATCACCCGCGTCCTTCATAAGGTGGGTGAACCCGCGGCGTGAACGCAGACAGTGTCGCGATCATCGTCGAGCGATTCCTGACGAGACTCGATCGGGTCGTCGAGCGTTCGGCGGACGCGATCTGGGAAGCCGTTCCCTCCTACGGCCGCTCGGGAGGCCCCACCCGGGAGGACGTGCAGGGTGCCGTCAGGGGGAACGTCGCCACCCTCGCCCATGTCCTGAGGGAGAGACGGGAGATCGGGCGGGAGGAACTGGAACCCATAGAGAGGGTTGGGGCCCGGCGCGCCGAGGCCGGCATCCCACTCGACGACGTGTTGCAGGCGTACCGGACCGTTTCGCGGGTGTGCTGGGATCTCATGGCTGAGGAGTGTCGGTCCTACGAGGGTGATGCTCTCGAGGCGGCGATCGTTCTCGCCGAGGCGATCCTCCGGTACACGGACGAGGTATCGACCGCGGTGGCCGAGGCATATTCGAAAGCTCAGCGGGCGATCGTGCGCGAGCAGGAGGGAGCTCGTCGCGAGTTCCTGGCCGACCTCCTCTACGGATCTGACGCCACCCCGGAGGACATGCTGAGCCGCGCGCACTCGTTCGGTTATGACCTTTCTCTCGATTACGTCGCGCTCGTCGGGACGGGCCCCGGGAAGGACTCACGCAAGGAGACTCTCGTTTCCACGGCCGCGTCGAACCTCATGCCGCAGGCATCGGCTGAGCCCATCGTTCTGCAGAAGGCCGATCAGACGATCGCGCTGCTGCCGAGCGATCCGAACATGGCCGACAATCTCATCCCTGAGAAGATCGTGGCCGAACTCGGCACGGGATGGTCCTTCGGGATGGGCGGCCCCGAACTGGGGTTGGAGGGGATCAGGCGCGCGTACCTCGAGGCGCGCGAGGCTCTCGAGATCGGACAATCGCTGCAGATGGACGGACCCGTCCATCGGTTCGACGATCTGCTGCTCTATCACTTCCTGAAGGTGGAGCCGGGGCTCATCGATCGTTTCGTCGATCAGATGCTCGGCCCCCTCATCGAATACGACGAGAGACGCAAGGGCGAGCTCGTGAAAACGTTGGAAGCGTTCTTCCACGCGGACGGCAGCGTGAAGCTGGCGGGAGAGGCGCTCTTCGCACACCCTCATACGGTGAGCTACCGGCTCAAACAAGTTGAGAAGCTGACTGGGTGGTCGTTGAGGGGGCCGGAAGACAAACTCCGACTGCATCTCGCGCTGCGCGCCTACCGGCTCGCCCGCGGAAGGCACGACCCCGACAACGGCAGCTAGGGCGTCACCAGGCCCCCCCGCCACCTCCGCCACCGCCACCGCCCCCGCCGCCACCGGAGAAGCCGCCGCCCCCACCGGACGTGCTGGGGACCGACGCGCTCGCGAC
>JBOGXG010000411.1:0-3040 GCA_050694195.1 Actinomycetota bacterium
TTCTCGACGTACTGCAGCAGGAACTTCCCCTCGGCGTCGTCGCGGCTGATCCCGAAAGCCATCTGCGTCAGGTCGTTCGTGCCGAACGAGAAGAACTCGGCGTGCTCCGCGATCTCACCCGCCCTCAAGGCCGCGCGTGGGAGCTCGATCATCGTCCCGAAGGGGATCTCCAGGTCCACCCCTGCCTTCTGCACGAGCTCTTGCACGACGGGTTCTAGCTCGTCGCGCATCATGCGAAACTCCTCTGCGGTAGCGACGAGGGGGATCATGATCTCCGGCTTGGGATCAAGGCCTCTCTTCTTCAGGCGCACCGCGGCGTCGGCGATCGCCCGAACCTGCATCTTGTAGAGACCCTTCTTCACTATCCCAAGTCGAACGCCTCGCAGCCCGAGCATCGGGTTGTCCTCGCGGAGTTCCTCGACACGCTTCAGCATCGTGCGGGCGTCCTTGAGCGACATGCGGTCGCCCTTGACCTCGACCTTCCGCTTCTTCCCATGCTCGGCCGTAGCGACGGCGACGGCCAGCTCGACGTGATTCGGCAGGAACTCGTGCAGCGGCGGGTCGAGCAACCTCACCGTGACCGGGAGACCGTCCATCGCTTTGAAGATCCCCTCGAAATCCTTCCGCTGGAGAGGCAGGAGCCTCTTGTATGCCTCTTCCTCGTCCCCCTGTGTCTCGGCGAAGATCATCTGGCGCACGGCCTGGACGCGTTCTTCGCCCATGAACATGTGCTCGGTGCGGCAGAGGCCGATCCCCTCGGCCCCCCTGGCGCGCGACTTCTTAGCCTGGTCGGGGGTGTCGGCGTTGGCCCATACCTCGAGCCGGCGGCGCGCGTCGGCGACCTCCATGAAGCGGCGGAACGACGTCCACAGTGTCGACCGCTGGGCCTTCTTGTTCCCCGCGATCGCCGCCTCGAGCTCCGAAGGCTGCGTCTCGAGAGCTCCCTCGTAAACGGTGCCGTCGGTGCCGTCGATGGTGATCCAGTCGCCCTCCTTCAGCGTCGAACCACCGACGGAGATGACGCCCTTGCTCCGATCGATCCTGACCGCATCGGCACCGCACACCGCCGGTATCCCCTCGCCCCGCGCAACGACGGCCGCGTGCGAGTTGGTTCCCCCGGCAGACGTGAGGATGCCTTGCGACGCAACCATCCCGTGGTAGTCGTCGGGATTCGTCTCGCGGCGGACGAGGATGACCTTCTCGCCGTTCTCCGCCCAGTCGGCCGCGTCGTCGGCGGTGAACACCACCCGCCCCACCGCCGCGCCCGGCGACGCGGCGAGGCCCGTCGCGATGGGTTCGGCAGACTTCTTTAAACCGGCTTCGATGACCGGTTTGGTCAGTTCGTCGAGTCGGCCCGCGGTCAGGCGGTCCCGAACGACGGTCTCGTCATCGATGAGTCCCGAATCCACCATGTCGAGCGCGATCACCCATTCGGCGCGCGCGGTCCGCTTCCCCACACGGGTCTGGAGGAGCCACAGCTTGCCCTCCTCGATCGTGAACTCGATATCGCACATGTCCCGGTAGTGGTTCTCCAGCGTTTTCATGTGCTTCCTCAGCTCGTCCCACGACCTCGGGTGTATGGCGCCGAGTTCGGCGAGCGGAAGCGTGTTGCGGATCCCGGCCACGACGTCCTCGCCCTGCGCCTTCGCCAGATAGTCCCCGTACGGCTCGTTCTCCCCCGTCGACGGATCGCGGGTGAAGGCGACGCCCGTACCGGAACCCTCCCCCTTGTTCCCGAACACCATCGACTGGACGTTGACCGCGGTCCCGAGATCGTCGGCGATCTTGTTGCGGCGCCGGTAGTCCTGAGCTCGCCTGTTGTCCCACGACTTGAAGACGGCTTCGATCGCCAGGTGAAGCTGATCCGTCGGATCCTCGGGGAACTCGCGCTTGGTGTCCTTCTTGATCAACGACCTGAACCTCTTAACCAGCTTCTTGAGGTCGGACGCGTCGAGATCGACGTCGTTCTCCACGCCCTTCTTCTTCTTGGCTGCCTCGAGCGCGTCCTCGAATAGATCGCCGTCCACACCCATGACGGTCTTCCCGAACATCTGCACGAGGCGTCGGTAGGAATCCCATGCGAAACGATCCGACTTCGTCTGTTTGACGAGGCCCTCGACGCTCTCATCGTTGAGGCCCACGTTCAGAACCGTGTCCATCATCCCCGGCATCGAGAACGCCGCGCCCGAGCGAACCGACACGAGCAGCGGGTCGCGCGAGTCGCCGAGCTGGCGACCCATCGTTTCTTCGAGTCCCTTCCGATGCTCCGCTACCTCGTCGAGCAGCCCCTCGGGGAACGAACTCGCCTGCCGGTACGCGTTGCATGCCTCGGTCGTGATCGTGAACCCGGGGGGGACGGGCAGACCGATGTTCGTCATCTCGGCAAGGTTCGCCCCCTTGCCACCGAGGAGATATTTCTGAGACGCGTCTCCCTCACTGAAGTCGTAGACCCACTTCATGCCCGCAACACTCCCTCCCTGCCCCGATGGCGCCGGCGTTAGTGACCTCCCTCGGGTTCTTGCAGATCGATGTCTAGAGTCTTCTCTTCCCCATCCCCGAGGATCGCGTCACCGGAACCTCGATGGCCGTGGGAGTCCCACACCGTCAGCGACCACGTCCCGGGGGCCAGGTGATAGACGTAACGCCCGTCGTCGTCGACCCGGACCTGATCCACGATGTCACCGGTCGCGTTGTGCAGCTCGACCACCGCCGTCGTCGCCGGTTTCTCTCCTCCGTGCACTGTGATGCGTCCTGCCAGCTTCGTCGTCATTCCGCGAACCTCTTCCCTAGGTACTCGAGGAGCTCGTCTATCGGAAGTCGCTCCTGCTCCATCGAATCACGCTCCCGAACCGTGACCTGATTGTCCTCCAAGGTGTCGAAGTCGATCGTGACGCAGTAGGGGGTGCCGACCTCGTCCTGACGTCGATAGCGACGTCCGATCGAACCGGTGATGTCGAGATCCGTTACGAAGTGCTTCCGGACGCGGGCGGCGAGCTCCTCCGATGGCGGGGTCAGGTCGGCGTGCTTCGAGAGTGGGAGC
>JBOGXG010000412.1:0-4612 GCA_050694195.1 Actinomycetota bacterium
TGGCCGGGTACCTCGCAGATCACGGTGTAGTTGCCCTCCTCGAGATCGACGGTTAGCTCGACCGTCCCATCCGCATCGATCATCTCGGTCGCGTCCACTCCCTCGATGGCGAAGTTGTGCTGGGTGCCTCCCGAGTTGTGGACCTTGAACGTCACGGTCCCCGCGGGCGCATGGATCATGGCCGGCTTGATGAACAGATCCCCGAGCTCCACCTCGACGATCTCGCTCTGCGACGCCGAGGCCGGCTGGGTTCCGGCGTTGAGTTGGGAGCCGGATCCGTCGTCGAACGCCGCCATCGAGATCATCCCGACCCCGAACGCGATAACCACGAAGAACCCGGCGATGGGCCAGACGAGCATGAGCCTCGTCCGATCTGACAGGGTTTGCTGAGCCACGATGCCCTCCTACTGACTTGTCCTTTCGCCGCTATAGGCCCATTCCAGCGGGTGGAGGCGGGGGCGGGGAGGGCCGAAGGGCACCCAAACGAGATGTCGAAGGTCACCTAAGGCGAGGGACCGGGTGAGTGCGGATCCAGCTGGCCGCCGTCATCGATACTGCGACCGTGACGCCGATGGCGCTTGCGGTGGGGTCAACGTCGTGAAGGGGCCACCTCGGCTCCCTGAACTTTTGCTCGGGTTGCCTCACGGCGACACCATCCCGTCAGGGAGGCGATGCACAAGTGCGCATTCCAACGATTTAGGCGATCAGCTCCAGGGAGACGATCTCGAAGCGGAAGAACTTGCCCTCTTCCCATCGGGGCGTTCCGTGGAACCATCCGTAGGTTCCCCTGCTCGGCACCGTGACCCCACCGAACGTCGCATGTCCCGTTACGTCCGCCCCAGAGGGAAGCGATCGGATCTCCCCGGTGTCATCGGGATCGCCCCACCGCTCGGACGAGATGGATGTGATGCGTCCGTTCGAGTCCAGGACGTATCTGATCTCTACCTCTAGGTCATCCACTGGATGCCGCGACGTGATGTGCGTATCGTCTTCGGCAGTCCACTCGACCCCGAATCGCGGAAGCATGGCTGTGGGAACCCAGATCGACTCGGCCCCCGCTCGACCCGCGGCACTTCGGGCGTGATCCGGCGTATCGGCATCGACGACGGTGACCAGAGCGAGCACCTTCCAGTTCATCGCGCCTCGCCCATCCGCGTAGTAGTCGTAACCCGAGATCAGGCCTCCAACGCGCGCCGCCCAGACGAAACCATCGTGGGGCGCCTCGACCTGGCGAGAGCGGAACGGCTTCCAACCCTTGATCTTGATGCTGCCACGCGAGCGGAACCGCGCCGACGTCGCCAGCGGGGTGCCGGGAGCGATCGCGGCGTTGAAGAATCTTCGCACCGGCTCGGGCAAGCCCTCGATCTCGCCTTGGGTGAAATGACCGGGGGCCGCGGGGGTCGCGAGACGCTGCTCGAGATCGGCGACGACGACCATATCCCCTCCTTCTTCCATCCGGCACGATCCGCGGTCACATCAACGGGCGGTGAGTGCGGATCCAGTCTGGGGGAAACCTGACCAGACCCGCACTCGGCCGCTCGGGGGGCCTTACCCCAAGAACGCCTCGGAACGTCCTTGGAAAGCCTCTTCGAAACTGATGTACGCGTCGATCGTGTGGGCGCTGAATCGACCGGGCCGGAAGGCATCGAGGCGGGCGCTCGGTTCTCCGGCGATGATCTCCTGCGCCACCAGGTCGCCCAGCGCCGGCGCGAGCGTCACCCCAGAGTGGGCCGCGGCAACGTAGACAGAGGGCAGCCCGGGCAGGGCTCCGACGATCGGCATGTGATCACGCGGCATCGGCCGCCACTCGACGGTGAAACGCTCGACCCTTACCCCGTCGAGAACCGGGAACGAACGTTGCGCCTGATGCAGGAGCTTCCGCGCGTGATGCATCGTCGGATCCTTGGCGACCTCGTCCTGTGACCGTTCACCTATGAGGACCCGCCCATCGGGGAGCTGCCTGAGATGGATCGCGGGACCGCCGCCAGCCGATACGTAGACGACGCCGGTCAGGAACCGTTCCACGGGTTCGGTGCCGACGAGCAGACCGGGGCTCGGATCCAGCGGGATCTCCCATCCGAATCGCGTTAGGAGAGCGCCGGTCTCTGCGCCCGCGGCGAAGACCACGGTAGATGCTTCGATCTCGTCTTCACCCACCCGCACGCGGACATCCGGCGCGTCGAACAAGAGATTGGCTCGGCCGATGAGGACCGCACCCCCGCGGTCGGCGAAAGCGTCGCGCAAGAAGGTTATGGCGGTCAGGGGATCGGCTTGCCCGTCCTCGGCAGCGTAAGACGCGGCGAGGATGGGGCCCGGCGCGGCCCCCGGCAAAAGACGCTCGATCTCGTCCGTCGAGGTGGATCTGAAGGGATACCCACGGAACGACGCCATCTCCATCTTGGCCCTGAGGTCGTCGGCACCCTCCGGATCCTCCGCCCAACGGATCTCTCCGCCCCACTCGATCCCGATGTCACCGCCGAACCGCTTCGACCACTCCCGCCAGCGAACCATCCCGAGGCACTTGAGGAGGTACACGTCCCGCACGCCCTCGTCGAACCCCGATACCGAGGCGAAAGAGAATGCAGATGCCCCCTGGGGCTCCAGGTCCCGCTCGACGAGGATCGTCTCCACGCCTCGGTCCTGCAGTTCGAACGCGATTGCGCTCCCAACGATGCCGCCGCCTACGACCACCACCGGCCGATCCATGTCGAACTCCTCTCCTTCTGTTGCTCGTGGATCGATTGTCCGGAGGTGGCTGAGCGGTCGGGAGGGCCGAAAGGCACCCAAACGAGATGTCGAAAGTCACCTAAGGGCCGAACGGCCCGGTGGTGGTGCTAGTGGACGTCAGGCGTCGTCGTGATGGCTGCGATCGGCCTTGGCCCGGGCGACGTACGACGCGGCCTCGGCGCGCCGGGCGACCTCGAGTTTCTGAAGGATGGTGGAAACGTAGTTCTTCACGGTCTTGTCGGAGAGGTGTATCCGCTCGGCGATCTCTCGGTTCGTCATCCCCTCCCCGACCATGTCCAAGATCCGCTCCTCCTGCGGGGACAGGCGGGCGAGTTTGGGGTCCTTGTCCTCGAACTTCGCCTTGCGGAGTCGTTCGAGGACCCGCTGAGTCACGTCGGGGTCGAGCAGTGACTTGCCGGCCCCGACCGTACGGATCGCATCGAGCAGATCTCGACCTCGGATCTGCTTCAGCACGAAGCCGGCTGCTCCCGCCATGATGGAGTTGAACAGCGCCTCGTCGTCCGAGAACGAAGTGAGCATGATCACCTGTGTCTCCGGACGCTCATCCCGGATCGCCCGACAAGCTTCCACGCCGGACCCTCCCGGCATCCGAACGTCCATCACGACGACGTCGGGTCGATGAGCACTCGCGAGAGAGACCGCGGACGGTCCGTTGTCGGCTTCGGCTACGACCTCGATGTCCTGCTCGGCCTCCAACAAAGTTCGCAGGCCCTGACGCACGATCTCGTGGTCGTCGACGAGCATCACCTTCAGCGGATCGGCCATCACGCCACCGCCACCGGGAACGCAAGGACATGGCGCGTTCCCTTGGGTTCGCGACGCACAACCCTCATGGCACCTCCCAACCGCCGGGCCCTCTCCTCGATGTTGGTCAGCCCGTGACCTCTGGCGACGGTAGCCGGGTCAAAGCCCAGGCCGTCGTCCTCCACCGCGAGCACCACCTGCCCATCGTGGAGCGAACAGCCGACCTCGACCTCGTGCGCCTGGGCATGGCGGGCGATGTTCGAGAAGATCTCGCGGACCACCTGGATCACGTCCCCCCGGGCGTCGTCCGGGATCGCCGCGAGCGCAGCGTCGTCGAGCAATACATTGACCTCGATGAGTGCGTTGACCTCGAGATCCTTCGCGAGTTCCTCGATGGCACGCCCGACACCTCGCTCCTCGACGCTCTTCGGTTGCAACGCGAAGATGTAAGACCGGACGTCGCGCACGACGTTGTCGAGGGTCGCGATCACGTCGTCCATACGCTTCTTGGAGGCCTCCGGATCGCGTTCGACGAGACCCATCGCCCCCTGCAGTGAGAGCCCCGCGGAGTAGATCGATTGGATCACGCCGTCATGCAGCTCCTTCGAGATGCGATCGCGTTCCTCGAGCACTGCGAGCTCCTCGCCGCGGGCCCTCACCTCCTCGAGCAACTGCGCGTTCTCGATCGCGACGCCTGCCTGAGCCGCGAGCGTCATCGCGATCCGTTCGTCGTCCTTCGAGAACTCCTGTGCTCCTTGCTTCTCGGTTAGATAGAGGCGGCCGAACACCCTTTCTCTAAGGACGATCGGCACTCCGAGGAACGAATGCATCGGGGGGTGGTGCGGTGGAAAGCCGTACGACTTCGGGTGCACGGATATCTCCCGTAGCCGCATCGGACGTCCCCCTTCGATGAGGGCGCCCAACAACCCTCGCCCATGAGGAAGGTCTCCGATCCTCTTCGCGGTCTCCTCGTCGATGCCGGAGTAGACGAATCGGGACAACAGTCCGTCATCCCGAACGATCCCAACCGCGGCGTACCGGGCGCCGACCAGGTCGCGCGCCAGGTCGGCGATCCTCTGCAAGAGCGCGTCGGGATCAAGTTCCGATGCCAGTGCGAGCC
>JBOGXG010000413.1:0-11698 GCA_050694195.1 Actinomycetota bacterium
CTATCTCCCTTGCTTTGGAGGCGTGACGGTCATAGTCGGCTTCGATGAGGTCGATGGCGTCGGCGGCTTCTTCGGCAGTTGCGACGGCGAATAATCCCTCACCACAAGGGAGGTGTTCGCTGAAGCCTGTATCCTGCAGCACGACCGGTCGCCCCGCGGCCAGATAGGCCGCACTGCGGTCGCTGAACCAACCGCTGCGCGTGGCCACGAATCCGTTCTTACAAACGCCGAATTCACCGCGGGACGCGCGAACATAATCCTTGAATCTGGTGAACGACCGCGTCACCTCATGGGCATCGCGCATCAACCATCCTTGGCTCTCGAGCCTATCTGCCGGGATGTCCATCCCGGACACGGCGATCTCCAGCGTTGCCTCGACCAGTTGTGGCAGACCCTCGAACTTTACGAACTCGAGGTCTTTGTGCCCGAAGACGGTCCCTTCGTGTTCGAGCCGTCCGTACGACTGCCAGTTCATGATGGTGGTGTACCTGTCACCGGTCGGTTCGCCGACTTCGAACAACGCCGGCACGACGGGATGGAATATCGGGATCCACTCGCGGCCCGCCGTAGGGGCGGTGCTTCGGCCGGTCCCGATGGTCCTTCCAGTCGTGAAGTAGTAGTCGTAAGTCGGGAGAGCCACACCGGCGGCCTCGGCGGCCGCCATCTTCATCTGAGTGAACCCCGGCTCTCCGTCGATCAGTGCGGTGGTCACGTCGGCCGCTTCGGGGGCCCAGGACCCATGCGTACCCATATCGAGAAAGATGTCGGCCGTCCGGAATACCTCCTCGATGTCCTCCTTCGGGAGACCGAAGTATCGACCATGGTTATCCACGAAGCACCACCGGTCCGCCAATGAGTGCTCCGTCAACAGTGACCCGACGGCGCGCACCCCGAAGGAGCAGTCGTCGCTCATGATCCCTTCGTCGGGATCGAAGCAGGCATCGGGCCACCCTGCCTTCTCGACGAAGTAGGTCTCGTGACCCAGCCTGTGGAGCCCAACCAGATACTGCAGGACCCACGACATCATCCCGCCGAGGGGGTAGCGCACCATGTACGAACCGAGGATCACGCGAGCCATGGAGCGCTAAGTCCTCTTGAAATGCTCGAGGAAGACGCGCTTCGTACTTTCGGTCTCGATGGAAGCTTTTCGGGCAACCTCCGTAGCGAGCGCTCTCGAGGCCGGATCCAGACAGCTATCGAATGCGTCTTGTAACAAGTCCAAGGAAAGTTCGTCGACCGTCAGCGAGATGGGCCACCCGATCCGGGCGACCTGCCTGGCGAGTTTGTGACCGCCCGATATGGGGTCGACGGGGATCGGAGGAACTCCGTTCTTCAGCGCAAGCACCGTCCCATGTAGGCGCGTCGTGATCATGACGTCCATAGCTGCGATAAGGGATTCGACCTCGGCGGGAGTTCGTAAACCGCTTTCATTCGGAACGTCGAGACGGGTGTCGATCCTGACGATCGCGACCTCTTTGCCGTGGAGGAACTCTTCGATCATCTCGTTCGCGCGCCGGTTCATCGCGCCCGGGAGGTCTTGGTCCGGAACGAAAGCGATCCCTACCACCGGGACCAGTCGGGGAGGGGATGAGAAGCTGACATCTGGTCGCACGGTTCTGTCGCTATCTCTCTCTAGCAGGAGTGAGAAAGGGTTCCACTCCGCCAAAGGGTGCAGCACGGTCAGGTTGAGTCCCACCAAACCGGCCTCTCGAAAATGTGGGAGGAATTCGGTCAAGGGCGGTCCGTTCCCGAACGGTCCACACACGAAGAGGACCTCCGAGTAGTCAGAGGGATCGACGGTTCTCCAATCGACGCCGCCCTCGAAGGGTGGGGCCAGCGCGACGTCGAAGTCGCGGCCGGCTTCCTGAAGCCACCGGCACGCCAGATCGCGCACCATCAGATCGCCTGCCGTAGCCCCCATCTCGGGGAAACTGAACCACCCGGTCACGAGAACTTTCAAGGAGACCCTTTGGTCCGGTCCGAAGATCGGGGCTTCGGGGGAGCGGTACCGATGATCCTCGCCGGGTTCCCTGCCACTATGGAGAATTCCGGCACCTCGAAATCCACAACGGCTAAAGCTCCCACAACGACTCCTTCATTCAACCGAGCCCCGCCGAGGATGATGGATCTCGCCCCGATCCATACGTTGCGACCTATGTAGATGTTGGAATCTCTTCCTTCTCTCGGATGGTGCCCCGGCCCCGCGGTCGGAGAGTCTGCGATCACGGCTTGGAAGGCGATCATGGAGTGATCCTCGATCTCGACGCGGGCGTTGGTCGAGATACACGCCCCATCGATCATGACGAAGTCGCCGATGCGCACTTCGGCATCGGGGCCGAGTTCGAAGTTCGTTGCGGAATAGATGCCGGTGTCGTTTCCGATCGTCACTTCAGCCTCGGAGCTATGGAGGAACGCGAAGGAGCTGTATACCCAGCTACGCAGGCCGATCTTGACGCCCGTTGGAACCTCGAAGGAGAACCAATCGTCCTCGAACCTCCCGTCCTTCAACGTCATATCGCCGGTGGGACCTCGATGACCGCCGGGTTTCCGAACACCGTGGCATCAGAGGGCACGTCTCTCGTGACAACAGATCCAGCCCCTATGCGCGCTCTGGATCCGATCCGGACGCCTTTGAGGATCATCGCCCCGATACCCACCGTCACGTCGTCTTCGATGACGACCGGTGCCGATGAGAATGGAGGTCGTTGCTCCCGGTCGCCTTCGGGTGAGATCGCGATCGCGTCCTGACGTCTCAGGTCTGGATCGAGTGGATGGAAGTCCGAGTCTGCGATGGTGACGTTGTAGCTGATGATCACCCTCTCGCCGATGAGGATCTCTTCCTCGCACATGAATTGTGCCCCGACCAAGAGACAGTCGTCACCTACGGTGATCCGCCCGCTGGGGCCCGTGCCGAAGGCCGTCCACATGTGAACCGACACGCGATCCCCCAGCAGCAAGCCGACAGGCTGCTTGCTGAAGAATTTCTGGAACGAGTACCTGTTGAATTCGAGCAGACAATCGTGTCCTGCCTTCACGTTGGCAGGTGGAGGGATGTCATCGAAGTTTTCTCGAAGGTGATCCTTAGCGTCGGTCATCCTCAGGCAAGTCCAGCCTTTTGCAACATGTCCTCTAGGACTCGTTCGTGAGAGAAATATTCCGCGGCTATTTCGGTAGCGGCCCCCGAGTGACTTTCGTAAGCGTCGGCGACGGAGGCGAGCGCGCCGGATGCCTCGTCGACCGTGCTGAAGGGCAAGAGGCCCTGGCCGGACTCGATGTACCTGGGGAAGCCGGTGTCCTGTGTGACGACGGGTCGTCCAGCTGCAAGGTAACAGGCGCTTCGATCGCTGAACCAACCCGTATTGAATCGAACGTACTGGTCTTTCGCGACGGTGAACTCACCCAGAGAGCCGGCCACATATGCTCGATAGAGTTCCGGGTCCCAGACGTCGGCTGCCGACGTGATCTCCCACCCCCGACTCTCGAGCTTCGCCGTGTCCTCGGTGCTGATCTTCGTCAAACACAGTTCAAGTGGCAACGGCGATCGTGAAGGCAAGTCGATGAAGCGCAGAAACTCTTCGTACTTGCTCCATCGGTAGACCTCGCCTTCCCATTCGATGTCTTTCTCGGCCTGTGTCCAACTGGCAACGGTCGTGATCCGAGGCGTCTCGACGCTGTGCCCCGCCCACCAGTCGATGATCACTGGGGGCCTGGTCGTCTGCCAGGTGAACCGTTCGACCGGCACGAGGCAGTCGGGCGATCCGATGTTCTCTCCGTATGTGAAGAGGACGTCGTAAGCGGCCAGCTCATCGATGATCCACTGGACACCTTGAGCGATCCAGATCTGATTCAGGACCGGATCCGTTTCGATGTAGATCAGACCTTTCAGATCGTGTTGTGAGGAATCCATCACGTAGGAGCCCGTAACATTGAGAGTCATATCCGCCGTCTCGTACAGGCGAGCAAGCTCTTGTTCGGTCGAACCGTAATAGATGGATGTCTCGACCGGATCTCGGATCATCCAACGGTCCTGCAATCCAACATCACTCAGCCGGCGGGCGGCGAACTCCACGTTCAGGTCGAAGCGGTATTCCTGATCCCAGGGATCCGTGGGGATCACCTCGTTGATGCGATCCTCGACGTACCAGACGTCGAACCCCATCCGCCGGAGCCCGACGAGATAATGCAAGACCTGCCAGGTCATCCCCCCGAAGGGGTGGGCAGCTAGGAGTCCCCAGATCACGGCTCGCCCCCTGGTAGCGGGGGGATATCCAGCAGGGTCAGAGTGGGGGAGAGGGCTTTGCCGCATCGATCTAGGTTAGCTGGAGTCATGTCGGGTGCTACGGCGTTCGGTGTCCATCGCTCACAGCTCTACGGCCGCGACTACATCACTGGGGTCGCGTCATGGATATCGTCTGAATAGCAATCCGGATAACCTGCTCCGCGCCCGATGCAAACCATCCACCGAGCCAAAGTACGTCTCCCTAACCCTCCCTATGTCCTTCCATTCATCGTTTCGCTCGTAGCCCAATTCGGTGAGGAGCCCTCCGGCGATCTTGTTGAACACCCACCTGTCACGAGGTTTCCACCGAGCGTATCGGGACGGTCCGCCGGATCCCACGAAACCGCTGGGCTCCTCGATATCTGTGCCATAGCGGCGCAGGATCTCTCCCGACCGGATGATGCCTTGGGATCGGTCGGACGTTGTCGCTTTGCCCGGCCCGTTGGACTGCTCGAAGATCGTTTGGCAATCATCGACAGAAGCATCTACCGAACAGTATTCAAAGAGCCGCCTTAGGCACGAGGGACCTTCCTTTCGAAGGTCCTCGTACCTAACCTCGCAATACCGATCGGTGATCGAAGCCGCAGACCTAGCGGATACGGTGAATTCCTTCCAAAGACGTGCCGCATCCTCGATCGTTGCCGGTGCCCAATTGCTGCCCCAACTCGCAGATACTCTGGTGAGCGAGTCGGCAACCGCGCGACCATCGCGGATCAGATGTATGAAACGTGCGTCCGGAACGTACTTCACGATAAGGGGAACGAATAGGCTGTGCATCGGCGTCTTCTCAAGAAGTACGTCCGCTCCTGGCTTCTTTTGGATCACCTTGGAGAAGGCGGACTCAATGAATCTGCGGATCGCATCTACGAACTCGTCTTCGGTGAATATGGCCGGTAACCCCTTGTACCTCATCTGTGGAGCTTCGCGAAGTTGTTGTTCCCAGCGCGACGCCAAAGGGGCTACATAGCGAGCGAAGATCTCCGTCTCCTGAGGGGTAGCCACCCGCGGGTGACTGCCCAGCAACTTCTGGAGCCAGGTAGTCCCGCTTCGAGGCGCCCCGATCAAGAACACCGTTCGAAATGCGGATCCGCCGCCTACCATGGCTCACGGTTTGTCAAAGTGGGAAGTGCCCGATCGATCCCGGCCTCCGTTTTCCGCCGCCGCAAGCCGATTGCGGCGCGGCCGACAAAGCCCTAGTACCACTCCACGTCGTCATCGATTATCCGAGCCGGAGCCCCCGCAACCACTGCTTTGGCCGGGACATCTTTCGTGACGATAGAACCAGTCGCCACCACCGCTCGATCGCCGATGGTGACACCTTTGAGGATGGTCGAGCGGGCGCCGATCATGACGCCATCTCCGATCCTGATGGGTGATGTAAATGGCTGCTCTTCTCCGCCTTTGTAAAGGTGGTGAAGGTCGGAATCCATGATCAAGACATCGAAAGAGATGCCGGTGTCATAACCGATCTCTATCGATTCACTGCAATGGATGCTCGTATTCGCGTTCACGATGACTCCCTCACCGAGCGACAACTCCGCATCCGGGTGGATCCTCGTTTGCACTCCGGGTCCCAAAGCCACCCAGCCACTGGTTCTCAGTACGCTGTTCTTCGCCAGGGTCAGAAGCGCACGCTGGCTCGGCTCTGGTGGCAAGGTCCCCTCCGGACGACGGCCTCGAGCGTCGTCGGGCCAGAAGCCGACGAATAGCTGGCCCTCGATCTCCAATCGCGCCGTCCTGTGTCGCAGGATCCTTGCGTCCCAAGAGGACACGATCGGGAGGCGCGCGGCAGACGCGCGATCGTGAGCCAACGAGGCGAGGACACTCTTGAGAAGAGCGCCGGGTCGGTCGATCAGATGCCTCGGCGAGACGTTTCCCATACCTTCACACGCCTTGTTCGGATCCGCCCCGAGGACGGCGATGTCGCCGGAGTCGCCACTATGCTCTCGAAAAAAGGACATTCTACCCCACGGGGTGGCACGCGGTGTCTAGATCGGGGGTCCATGAACAACCGGAACGATAAGACGGGAGATGGGCAGAGAACCTACTCGTCCGATTTCTTCGAACAGAGGAGAGGGGGATCCAGCAGCTCGGCTCGCGCGGTAGTACCGCTCGTAACCGAGTTCATCACTCCAAGGAGTGTCATCGATGTGGGCACGGGCACCGGGACGTGGCTCGCGGTATTCAGGGAACTGGGGATCGATGATGTATGGGGAGTGGACGGTGATTACCTGGATCGCCGACTACTCGAGATACCGGAAGATCGTTTCATCGCGAGTGATCTAACCGAGCCTCTGCGGGTCGACAGACGTTTCGACCTGGCCCTGTCTTTAGAGGTTGCAGAGCATCTCCCCCCCGAATGTGGAGATGAGTTCGTGCACACGATGACCCGTTTGTCATCCGTCATCCTGTTCTCTGCAGCGATCCCATTTCAGGGCGGCACCGGTCATCTCAATGAACAATGGCCCGAGTACTGGGCGGCCCGCTTCGAGGCGAGGGGATACGTCCCCGTCGATTGCATCCGCCGAAGGATCTGGCGGAACGAAGATCTCGATTGGTGGTACGCACAGAATCTCCTCTTCTACGTCGCGCGCGATGACCTACACAACCATCCGCTCCTCGAACGGGAATATGAACTGATGGGTACCTCGCAGCTCTCACTGGTCCATCCGCAGAAGTATCTCCACGCGATCGAGTGGGGACTGGACCTCCAGCAGAGGCTCGAGGGGTAGGAGATTGATCGCGTCCGGATCGCTCCGGGACTTGATCTCCCAAGACTGGATGAAGCTCTGACTTTGTCCGAGGACGAGGGCCCAGTGATCGCGGTGTTCGATTATCCGGACGTCTTCGAGGACTTCTATACGCACTACGGTGTCGACCAGAAGTCATTCGGCACGACGTGGGCCGAAACCGGTGCGCATCGATTCGCCACGTCTCTGGATCGCAGGGTTGGGAACGTCGTCTGGTACGCCTTCAGCCTCGAACCCGAGGTCCCGTTCTATCAACACGAGGCCACCGGGATGAGGATCAGATTTCTCAGGTCGTCCTTCTTGCACAGGAAGCTGTGGCGATGGTTCTACGCCTCTCCACGGAGCTGGCAGCGGATGAAATGGAGGCGGGCGTACGAGACCCTGGCACCCTACATCGCTCTCATGTCGCTCGACCTGATCAAGGCGTTATGGCGCGACCGGCCCGATGCATTCTTCATCCAGGACTACGCAAACGGACGATTCGATGTGCTCATCCTTATCTCCAGACTCATGAGGATCCCCGCGCTCGCTTTCCACTCCGGCAGCCTCCCAGAGAACTTCAGTGGAGTGATCGTGAGGCGATGGAGCTTGAGACACGCCGATGCTCTGCTCGTGTCGAGTAGGCGGGAGGCCACCATGATCGAGACGAGGTTCTCGGTCGCTGCCGAGCGGATCCGGGTGTTGTTCACTCCGATCGACACCGCCTCTTTCTACCCACTACGGAGAGAGGAAGCGTTACGTGAAACGGGTTTGGATCCAAGCCGCCGCTACGTGATCTTCGTGGGACGACTCGAAAAGGTGAAGAGGGTCGAATCACTTCTGCAGGCGTTCTCCTGCTGCGCGCAGCTACATGCAGATGTGGATCTACTGATCGTCGGGGAGGGATCGAGGGGCGAGGAATTGCGCGCCCGGGGGTCGGAGCTGCCCGCGGGCCGCGTCAGGTTCCTGGGATGGCGTTCGGGAAGTGCCGTCCTGGCTCCCCTGTACTCGGCATCCGAATGCCTCGTCCTGCCGTCGCTACGCGAGGGGTTCCCCACCGTTGTGGGAGAGGCCTTGGCGTGTGGCCTGCCGGTCCTCGCCACGGACGTTGGAGGGATCGCCGAAGTGGTGACTCACGGCGTGAACGGCTGGCTCATCCCGGGGCTGGATGACGATGCTCTCCGGATCCATCTAGAGAAGGTGTTGTCCGGAAATCTCGACCTGGCCTCATTCAGGATCCAAGCCAGGAAGACGGCGGAGGACATGTTGTCTCTGGAAAAGATAGGTGCCGCATTGAAAGACAGCTTCCGTTCGGCAGGTCTTCATGTTCGACCCTGAGACACCTGTGCTCGTCATCTCGGATCGGGCACAACTTGGATGGAGATCCCCCGTGGTCTGGGGCACGGGAGGCTGGATGCATCCTGAGGACCGTGAGGCCCTCGACTGGGTGACTCTGGCCCGGTTGCTGGGTTGGGGAGTGTCGGTGGTTCCTGCGGATGCCGACCTCGGTCGTAGGCGGGACACTGAGTCGCTCAGATGGGTTGTGGTGGCGTGCGCTCCGGAGCTGTTGGGTCAGGAGCAGGTCCGCTGGCTGAAGTCGTATCTCGACACTCGGCCGGGGATGGTTCTGATGCGCTTTCCGACGGGCTCCTGTCCGGCCGACTCACTAACGGGGGCCATCGTTCAAGGTGAGCCGTTGCGGGGTCGCACCGTCGAGGGGATTCCACCTGCTGGTGGATCAGTATCCCGTAGCGACTCGTGGCTCGAGGCCCGGCGTCTCCCGGTGGACGATGCCACGAGTGCCTGGGCGACGCTGGAGGGACACCCCGTCGTGACCATGCGCGCGGTCGGCATCGGGAAACTCGCTCTTCTTGGATTCCATCCAGGAGCGTGGGCCGATGCATCTCCGGCCACCCGCACCCTTCTGAGGGACCTCCTCGTGTGGGGTGTAGAAGGTCCCGTTGTCTGGTGCGACCTATCGGGTGTCATGGCTCTCCGGATGGACGACCCCGGCGGAGCACAGAATCTCTACAACGAGCAGTGGACCTATCCGAAGCTCGACCCGGCCGATTGGGCCCGCATAGGACGCGAGATGGCTGCCCGAGGGGGCCGGCTCTCGATCGGGTACGTGGCCGCCTGGGTCGACGATGGAGACGCATCCAGGGGTGGTCTCGAGGTCGCGGGCGAGCGGGTTGCACGGATCGCTGGGGCGACCTACCCGAGCCCTTCGGTGTGCTACACGGACGCGTCCGGCCGGTTGATCGATTACGGCGCGGAATTCCAGGGCTTGAACCGCTTGTGCGCCGACGGGTACGCGAGCGTCGAGGTGCACGGCTTCACCCACATGCATCCGGACCTCACTGCGTGGGCCGAAGCCGACGATAGATATTCGAACATCGGATGGTTCCGGGAATTGGGCGCGCCTCTGGCATCGCTGCGGGGAAGGCCGTCGGCGGCGGTCCATCCCGTAAGAAGGGGCGTCGAGGCCATCCGGCGCAGCTTCGGGCCGCCGACGACTCTCATCTGTCCGGGGGACGAATGGACCGAGGAAGCCCTGGCGGTCGCCTTGGAGGCCGGACTTTCGATGGTGAGTAGCTATCACCTGGCGATCCGAGAAGGTGACAGGTTCCTTTGGGCGACACACGTCAGAGCTCCCTATCTCGATGCGGTAGATGCCTCTGAGGTCGAGGGGTGCTTCCCCGTCGTCGGCTATTTCCACGATCGAGAGCCGTCGGTGTACGGCCCAGGATGGTTCCCCAGCCATCTGGAGGCGTGGGCGGAGGCCGGCGTCACTCGGTTCACGGATCTGGCCGAGCTGGCCCGTCACAGTCAGGTTCATCTGACGTGCCGCCGGAGCGACGGACGGTTGGAGGTCACCTTGGCCCGACGGGACGGGGAGCCGCCGGGCCCCATCCGGCTCGGGGTGAAGGACGGCGCTCGGCTCCCCTCCAGCCTCGTCGCTCGAACCTCTGGCGGATGGACGGAGGCGGAGCTCGAGCCGACGGGACCGGGCACCGCTAGGGCGCTGGTGGCACCCTCCCCGGCATAAGCCGTGCGGGAATAGCCGCGCTCCTCGGTCCGTTATAGAACTTGATAGTGCTACGCTTAACTTTCATGATGGTCGAGGGCAAACCTCAGAGCAACCCACGAAGGAGACACCGAAATGGCTAAAGCAGTAGGCATCGATCTCGGCACGACCAACTCCGTCGTTTCCGTACTCGAGGGCGGTGAGCCCACCGTCATCCCGAACGCCGAAGGGCAGCGCACCACGCCCTCGGTCGTCGCCTTCTCGAAGAAGGGCGAGATCCTCGTGGGCGAGGTGGCCAAGCGGCAGGCGATCACGAACCCGGATCGGACGATCCGCTCGATCAAGCGCGAGATGGGCCGCGATCACAAGGACGACATCGACGGCAAAGCGTGGACGCCGCAAGAGATCTCGGCGCGCATCCTCATGAAACTGAAGACCGATGCGGAGGCCTACCTCGGTGACAAGGTGACCGAGGCGGTTATCACGGTCCCGGCGTATTTCGATGACGCTCAGCGACAGGCGACCAAAGAGGCAGGGCAGATCGCCGGCCTCGAGGTTCTCCGGATCGTGAACGAGCCCACCGCCGCGGCGCTGGCCTACGGCCTCGACAAGGAGGAGAGCGGCGATCACACCGTCCTCGTTTTCGACCTGGGCGGCGGGACGTTCGACGTGTCGCTCCTGGATCTAGGCGAAGGCGTCTTCGAGGTCCGCGCCACGCACGGAGACAGCCACCTCGGTGGGGACGACTGGGATCAGCGCGTCATAGATCACCTCGTTACGACGTTCAAGAACGAGCACGGCATCGACCTCAGCAAGGACAAGATGGCCGTGCAACGTCTGAAAGAGGCCGCCGAGAAGGCGAAGATGGAGCTCTCGACGACGCAGCAGACGACGATCAACCTGCCGTTCGTAACGGCCGGTGAACACGGCCCGTTGCACCTCGAGTCGACGCTCACCCGTTCCGAATTCGAGCGGATGACCGAGGACCTCCTCGACCGCTGCCGGGGGCCCTTCGAGCAGGCGGTGAAGGACTCGAACGTCTCGGTGAGCGACATCGATCACGTGATCTTGGTCGGTGGATCGACCCGTATGCCGATGGTGCGCGAGCTGGTCAAGGAGCTTACCGGGGGCAAGGACCCGCACCAAGGTGTGAACCCCGACGAGGTAGTCGCCGTGGGAGCCGCGGTTCAGGCCGGGGTCTTGAAGGGCGAGGTCAAGGACGTATTGCTCCTCGACGTCACGCCCCTCTCTCTCGGCGTCGAGACCCTGGGTCAGGTGTTCACTCGGTTGATCGAGCGGAACACGACGATCCCGACCAAGCGCTCGGAGGTCTTCACCACCGCGTCCGATAATCAGCCGAACGTCGAGATCCACGTGTTGCAGGGTGAGGCCGAGATGGCCGACCGCAACAAGTCCCTAGGCAAGTTCCAGTTGACAGATATCCCACCGGCGCCCCGCGGTATGCCGCAGATCGAGGTCACGTTCGACATCGATGCCAACGGCATCGTTCACGTGTCCGCAAAGGACCTCGGCACCGGCCGTGAGCAGTCGATGAAGATCACTGGTGGCTCGGCGCTGCCGAAGGAAGACATCGACCGCATGATGAAGGACGCCGAGCAGTACGCGGAGGAAGATCACAAGCGTCGCGAGGCTGCTGAAACC
>JBOGXG010000414.1:0-1615 GCA_050694195.1 Actinomycetota bacterium
GTCATCCCTCGCGAGCGCACCTCTTTGCCCGTCGATTTCCAAGAGCTATTGAAGTCGCTCGATCGGGTGCTTGCCGACGTTCCTCCCGGCGAGACCCGCCGGCTGGTCCAGAACCTCGCCGGCGGGCTCGGGGGTCGCGAGGATGAGATCTCCACGATCCTCGAATCTCTTGCCACCCTGTCCGACAGCTTCGCCTCGGTCGCCGAGGAACAGAAGCGACTGCTGGATAACTCGACGACGGTCGGCTCGGAGTTCCTTCGTACGAAGGACGAGTTCTCTGCCGCGCTGGCTGCCGCCGACGAGGTGTTCGCCGGGATCGGCGACGAGCCGGAAGAACTCCGGCGTTTCCTTGCTGCCAACGACAGGTTGGCGCGCGAGGGGATCCAGCTACTGGCTCGCAGTGGAAACAACCTGCGCGCGGGCATCGATGCTCTCGCCGATCTCACCGATTATCAGGTCGATCATCGTGTGGACCTCGAGCAGTCCCTCACCTACGTTCCGCAGTTCCTGAAGGCGATAGAAGAGGCATCGGTTCCCTGGCGAGACCCAGATGGAAGCACGTTCTATCGGATCCGCGTCGGCTTGGTCGTCGACAACGAGAACGAAAGGTCCTGGCCGTGCAAGTACCAGGTGCCCGATGGCTACGCGCGCATGCCTCACCTCCGGGACAGACAACGCGTATACACAGGGCAGGACTGTGTCCCCGCGGAAACCGAGCGGAGCACCAGAGCGCTCATCGATACGCTGCAGGATTGGGCCGACGAGGAGCGGCTGGGCCCCCCCGTCTCGCTAGCCGAAGCATTCGACTCGGCGACGGATCATGTGAGCGAGATGGCTTTCGTCTGGCCGCTCGACGGATACGTTAGCTCTCACTTCGGCGAACGCGGCGGTGAGATGCATACCGGCATCGACATCGACGGTACGAGCGGCGAGCCGATCGCCGCGGCCGCCGGTGGGACCGTAACGGCGTCCGGTCACGACGATGGCGGGTACGGCAACGTGGTCGTCGTCGATCACGGCGACGGATACGCAACGATGTACGCACATCTCTCGGCTCTAGATGTCGAGGTAGGCGGGGAGGTCGCCGCAGGTGATCCACTCGGTGCCGTGGGCTGCTCCGGCTCCTGTGATGGAGATCACCTCCATTTCGAGATCAGGATCGACGGTGAGCCGGTAGACCCGCTGCTGTATCTCCCCGGAGGCCGCCTCTTCTACGGCGACGAGGAGCCGGAGGACGAGCCGGGGACGGCACCGGCTCCGTCCCCCACACCGTCTGCCACTGGGGATCCCTCGCTCGAGACCATCTTCGGGCTCGACTCTCGGAACTGAGCCCTCCGTCTCGAAGCCGTCGCGCTGCGGGACAATGTGCCCATGGGAGCGGCAAAACTGAAGAGACCCGAGGCGGGATCGATCCCCGCTTCGCCCGGGACCTACCTGTTCAAGGACCGGCACGGGCGCGTCATCTACGTGGGCAAGGCGAAGTCGCTCCGCAGCCGCCTGAGCAACTATTTCGCGGCGGACCTCCACCCCCGCACGCGGGCCATGGTGGAGGCCGCGGTGGACGTCGAGTGGATAGTCACCGAGAACGAGGTCGAGGCCCTCCATCTCGAGCTGA
>JBOGXG010000415.1:0-3667 GCA_050694195.1 Actinomycetota bacterium
ACGTCTCGATCCACCGATCGTCGAAGAGATGCGAGTGGCGTTGTCCGATCGCTACGCGATCGTGTTCGACTCGGTCGGCTTCAACCTCTACCGCGACGGGAACGACAGCGTCGCGTGGCATGGGGACAAGATAAGGAAGGAGATCGAAGACCCGATCGTCGTTCTGGTTTCACTAGGAGAGCCGCGCCGCTTCCTGTTGCGGCCCAAAGGTGGCGGCAGGTCGCATCCCTTCCTGCTCGGCCGGGGGGACCTCCTCGTAACGGGCGGAAAGACCCAGCGAACGTGGGAGCACAGCGTGCCGAAAGTGGCGAAGGCCGGACCCCGCATAAGCCTCGCCTTCCGGCATGGGATGGACGCCTCGGCCTACGCGAGCAAGAAGGTGGTCGAACCCGATCGGCCCGATCAGTAGGTGAACATCTTGTCGGCCTCGAGCGACAGCTTTACGAGGACGTTCGGCATCGCGAACTCGGCCGGCTTCCCGTCGATGTCTCCTTCCGTTACTCCGCGGCCCTTACTCGACATGCCGGACAGATAGAACCTCCCACCGCCGGCCACGATCGCGTCGTAATGCTCTCGCAAACTCCCGGTCCCGAGGCCCTGTAGCGAATCGAGGACCGGGTCGCGCAACAGCTGCACGGCGTCCCCGGCGAGGAACAGAGAGGCGTCGTGGCCCTCCTCGATCGCCGACTTCGCGACGAGGAACCCTAATGCCGCCCTCGTCGGGCTCTCGGGACCGTGGGCGATGTGGACGAGGAACTGTGACATGTCACACCTGCTCCGCCATCGCCACGATGTCGTCGCGCGTCATCTTGCCCTGCAGTTCCGGATGCGCCTCGGACACGTGCTGCTCGACCTGGGCCACGAGCGTGTCCTCGTCGTCGGCCCGCACGGTTGCACCGCACTCGCAGTTGATCAGATAAGACATCTCGGACTCCCTCCCATCGATGTTTCCGGCTGAGGTCGATGATAGACATCGACGATTGCCGGAACCTTGGAGGAACCTTGGCAAGCGATCGGATCTACCTTTGCGGGCCCCTAGTAGCGGTGCTCGGCGGCCGGCGCGTCGAAGGGCTACTACCCGGGCGCCAGGGCCGGCTCGCGCTCGCGTACCTCGTGCTGAACAGAGACCGGCCCGTGGAGCGCGGCCGCTTGGTGGAGGCGTTGTGGCCGGACGGCCCCCCGGCGGATCCCGAGACGTCGCTCTCCTCGATCCTGTCGAAGATGCGCAAAGCGGTCGCGCCTACGGGGCTCGGGGGCCGGGGCTCCATCCGTCTCGAGTTGCCCGGCGACACTTGGATCGACCTCGACGCGGCCACCGAGGCGATGCATAGGGCCGAATCCGCTGCCTCCACCGGCCGCTACCACGACGCTTGGTCCCCGGCCCGCGTGACTCTCCACATCACAGCACGCGGCTTCCTCACCGACTTCGAAGCTCCCTGGATAGACGAAACGCGAGCGCGGGTCGAGGAACTCCATCTCCGCGCGTTGGAATGCTACGGGGACGCATGTCTCGCGATCGCCGGCACGGAGATCGACGGTGCGCGCCGCTGCGGCCACGCTCTCGTCACACGCTCGCCCTACCGGGAGAGCGGCTACCGGATCCTCATGCGGGCGATGGCGGCGGCCGGCAACCCCGCCGAGTCGCTCCGGCTCTATGAAACGTTGCGGGCGCGCCTCAGCGACGATCTCGGCGCGACCCCCAGTCCCGAGACGCGCAAGCTCCACGAGGAGATCCTGCGTCGAGGCTGATCCCTAGAGGTCGGCGGCGGCGTTCTGCACGATCTCAATCGCCTCGTCGATCCGGGCCTTCGACGTCCGGTGCGAGAGGATGCAGAACCGGAGGTAGGTGCGTCCGTCGATCGCGGTGGAAGATATGAAGATCCGTCCGCTCTCGTTCACCCGGTCCAACAACTCGCCGGCCGCCCGATCGCCATCCTCGGTCGGAGCGAACGCGACGATCGAGAGATCCGGCCGCCAGGGGACGTAGAGCCCGGGCGTTCGCGCCAGGCTCGCATAGGCGAGTTCCGCGAGATCGAGCTTCTCGTCCAGCGCGGTCCGCCACGCGGCCACGCCGTGAAGCTGTAAGGGAAGCCATACGCGAAGTCCCCTGAAGTCGCGCGATAGATCGGGGGACAGATCCGCGAAGTTGGGCACATCGCCCTCCGGCCCCAGGTCCTTGAGGTAGTCCGCGCCAACCCGATGCGCGGCGCGCAGTTTGGCGACGTCGCGGACCAGGAGACAGCCGAGTCCATAGGGCAGGAACATGCCCTTGTGCGGATCGAGCGTGATCGAATCGGCGCGCGAGATGCCGTCGAACCTCGTTCGCCCCCGCTCCGTCAGTTGGAAGAAGCCCCCGTAGGCCGCGTCCACATGCAGCCAGAGACCGTGCTCAACGACGATCTCGCTCAACGAGGGAAGAGGGTCGATCGTTCCGGTGTTCGTCGTCCCCGCGCTGGCGATGACCATGAACGGAGTGAGACCATGATCGCGGTCGTTGCGGATCATCTCGTCGAGCGCGTCGGGATCCATCCGAAGTTGTCGATCCGTCGGCACGAGCCTGACGGCGCGGCCGGGGAACCCGGCGAGGCGCGCCGCTTTCTGGACGGAATGGTGTACATGCTCGGACGCGTAGATCACTCCGTCGAGGAAGTCCTCGGGGAGCAGTGCGTGACGCGCCGTCACGACGGCGGAGAAGTTGGCAAGCGACCCTCCAGACGTCATGACACCGAGAGCGCTATCGGGGAGGTCGAACTCGCGACAGAGCCAGCGCAGCACGGCCGCCTCCATCGCGGCGAACGGCGGAGCCGGCGCCGCCATGTTCACGAATCGGTTGGTGACGTCGGCGATCAGGTCGGCGACCGCCGATGCGAACAGTCCCCCGCCCGGTATGTAGGCGAGGTAACCGGGTCCGGCGGTGTCGTACGCCTTCGCCGCTCCCTGCATGACACGGGCGAGAACCTCGCGCTGTGCCCGAGGCTCCTCCGGTGGAGCTTCGTCGAACGTTGCGGCCAGCTCGAAGGCGCCCTCGAGATCAGAGGCGAGAGCCTCGGCGCGCTCGTCGATGAATCCGAGCACGAGCTCGAGGGCCGCCTCTCCGAGGTCCCGGAGCTCCTCGGGGGTCCCGTCGAAAGAAGACCGTTCGCCCATCGCCGAATGCTACGGCCCCTCGGGACGCGCGAAACCGCGCGTATCTCGGGCCCTTTACGCGTACCCGGATGCGTTCAGAAACCTCGCCGGGTTTAGTGCTTGTGCTTCTTGGCGAAGCTCTGAGCCGTCTCGCAGAGGTTCTCCGAGTCGACGAGCACCTCTTCGGCGTCGGCGAAATAGGTCCCCTTCTTGTCGGGAAGTTTGATCGTCACGGTTCCCGCCTGGTTGGTGATCCCCGTCTTGACGAACCTCCCGGTGTTCTTGTCGATCAGTTTGTAGATGTCGACCGCCCGTCCGGCGGCGCAGCCGAGGAACTCCGATTCCACGGTGACCTTGGCCTTCAGGTGTTTCTTGAGCTTCAAAGTCATCGTCGCCGCGTGAACGATCTCGTTGCCACCTTCGAAGGTTGAAGCCTCCGCGTACATCGCTTCGACCGTGGTTCCGAAGTAGGGCCCGAACGACACCTCGGGGACGTCCTCGTAACTGAAGCTCATCACCGAGTTGACGAACTCATCGGCGT